>CAMDDI010000123.1 GCA_945890905.1 Bacteriovorax stolpii | reverse complement strand
AGGTAGAGAGAAAAAATCGGCAACTTATGATTGGGAGCAATCAAGGCAGTCATTCCGTTATCCAATTTCACTTCTTTAACTTCTAGATTAATTGAGTCTGCTAAATTTTTGTGCTCTTTGACACTTGAGCATCCAAAGAGCAGAGCAGATAGAACAAAAACAAACTTCATAGTAACATCCTCATGATGAACAAGATTACAATTTTAGGATCAGGCACAAGTACGGGAGTACCTATTCTAGGTTGTAAGTGCAGTGTTTGCCAATCAACGGATGTTCGAAATAAGCGCTTACGCACGTCAGCTTTAATTGAATTTCATGATGAAAAAAAAGTGCTCATCGATGCTTCACCTGATCTGAGGACTCAGTTACTCAAAACAAAAATTGATTCCTTGGATGCTGTGATCATCACTCATGATCATGCCGACCATACACACGGAATGGATGATCTCAGACCTTTCTGCTTTCGCACACAAACTGCAATCCCAGTTTACTCAGATGAATCTGCTGGCAAGGATTTACGCCGAAAATTCCAATATCTTTTTGACCGGAAAAAAGTTTTCGCCGATAGGCCAATCTTAGGTGGAGGAATTCCTCTCTTGGATTTAGAGGTGATTGCTCCGGGGTCACACCAAATTGCCGGACACACATTTAATTTTCATGCTCTTCCCCATGGTCATGAAGAAAGTCTTTCCATCATTCAGGGCAAACTTGGTTATGTGGTGGACTGCCGGATGATTCCAGACGAAACTTTGAAGCATTTTCATGACGCCAAGCTGGAAATTCTTATTATCGATTGTCTAAGACGGGAACCTCATCAAACCCACCTTCATCTGGACCTGACCCTTGAATACATTCAGAATATTTCCCCTAAATTGGCCGTTCTCACTCACATGGGACACGAATGGGATTATCTGAGCTTAATGAGCGAGCTACGGACGCGTGGCACAAACAACGTTTTTCCTGCTCAAGATGGACAGTCCTTCCTCTATTCGAACGCCTAATTTTCAGGTAGAATGGGTGAACTTTATTTTACGATAATGGATCTTTAAACTTATGGGAGTTCCCAATGAAAATTGCAGTACCTAAAGAAATCAAAAACAATGAAAACCGTGTTGGTCTTGTTCCAAGTGGCGCGCGCCAATTAGTTCAAGATGGCCATGAAGTTTTCGTGCAACATAATGCTGGTATGGGAATTGGTATCACTGATGAAGAGTACATCAAAGCTGGAGCAAAAATCGTAGCGACTCTGGAAGATGCTTTCGCTGCTGGAGAAATGATCATTAAAGTTAAAGAGCCTCAAGCAAATGAGATTGCTCTTCTTAAACCACACCATATTCTTTACACATACCTTCACCTTGCTGCTGATAAGCCACAAACTGAAGGCCTTATGAAGTCTGGAGCAACTTGTATTGCTTACGAAACAATTCAGCTTGAAGACAACTCTCTTCCACTTCTTGTTCCTATGTCAGAAGTAGCAGGTCGTATGTCAGTTCAAGTGGGTGCAACTTACTTACAACTCGATAAAGGTGGTAAGGGAATTCTTCTCGGTGGTGTACCAGGTGTACGTCGCGCGAAAGTGACTATCATTGGTTGTGGTATCGCCGGAACAAATGCTGCTCAAATGGCAGTGGGCCTTGGAGCCGACGTTACATTGATTGATCTTTCAACAAAGCGTCTTGCTGAACTTGATCAATTATTTGAAAACAAAGTTCATACAATTTTCTCTAACTCACAAAACATCGAAGACTCTGTTATTAATTCTGACTTAGTTATTGGTGCTGTTCTTGTTCCAGGTGCTAAAGCTCCTAAGCTTGTGACCCGTGATATGATTTCTAAAATGGGCAAAGGCTCAGTAGTTGTTGATATCGCTGTGGACCAGGGTGGTTGTATTGAAACTTGTAAGGCCACAACTCACGAAAACCCTACCTTTGTGGTTGATGGCGTAGTTCACTACTGTGTGGCCAACATGCCAGGTGCAGTTGCTCGTACTTCAACATTCGCACTTACAAACGTAACTTTGAAATACGCTCGTATGATTGCCCGTGACGGTGTAGACCGCGCGATCATGAAAGATAAGCCTCTTCGCCTTGGTGTGAACATCTACAAAGGAAAACTTGTGTATGAGCAAGTTGCGACTGATTTAGATCTTCCGTTTACTCCGCTACAACTAGATAAATATCTTTAAATTTTAAAGGCTCCGAAAGGAGCCTTTTTTTTGTCTTATTTTTTCGTTTGCCCATGCTATGATTTAACCAATGGTTCAGAAAATCCTCATCCTCTTAAATCTAGTTATTGCTCTCGGCGCGAGTGGATTAGTCTACTATTCTCATACAATGATTAAGCCTCCTGCCACAGATCAAACTGCTGAAGCTGAGGCCTTGAAGAAAAATGCTCTTGAGGCATCTCACCTAACTCCCGTACCGATAAAGAAGTTTGTAGTGAATCTTTATTCCCGCAGTACCCGCTTGCGCTACCTTGATTTAGAAATGAGTGTTCTAACTTTTCACGAAGACCAAAAAGAAATTATCAAATCTCACGAGTATATTTTTAAAGATGTGTTGATTGAAATTGCTTCTCAGCTCAATCCAGAAGATCTGGATTCTGTAACAGGAAAAATTTTGCTCGAGAATAAAATTAAGAAACAAGTGAATGCAAGATTACAGAAACTCATTCCAGGTGAGCCAGTGGTGAAACAAATCTTTTTCTCTGGGTTTGTGGTGCAATAAAAACAAAGAGGCCAGCATCGCCGACCTCTTCGAAATAAGACTAAATTTTTTGTGCTAAATTACTGAAGCTTGCTAGCGTCAGCAGCTTCTTGATCAAGAGGAATTGCAGTCTTAGCGTCGTCTCCAAGAGAGTCGAGATATTTTTTTACATCTTCCTTAGAGATTTTGTTCTCCGCCAAAAGACGGTCACGAACGCGTACATCTAAGAGTTTTTCTTCAAGAGCTAATCTTAATTTCATAGGTCCTCACTTTTTAACGAAACTCTTTGTACCACTCAAATCTCAAAGGTGGCAAGAAATAACGCCTATTGCCAATATTTTGGTGGATCTTTCTCTTCATCTTTAACCACGTAGAGGTGCTTTTTCCCTCCTGGCTTCTTAAATGAGCTGTTGAGAACCTTGCGCATCAAGGGTTTAGATTGGAAATGGATAATAAGAAAGCTAATTCCCATGGCCAGAAGATGGGCCCAGGCGCTAGTAAAATTGGTGAAGATCGCCATGTAGGCTTCAATTCCCGCGAGAATTAAGCAGAAAGTTCGTGATCGCATGGGAAAAATCATCATCAAAGACATCTGACGATCTGGATAAAGAATGGCGTAGGCCATAAGAAACGCAAAATTTAATCCCGTAAGTCCGTGGATGGGAGTGGCGTAGAGGGCAGTTCCGTAAAAAAGAGCAAGATTAACCACTGTGTAGATTAATCCCACCCCTAAGGCAGTAAGAAGAACAAAGCGCACATAAATTTTTGTGCCCCAGTTAGATTCGAGTTCTGATCCGATAAACCAAATCACCAGTGAGTTAAACAGAAAACTCATAAACTCTGTTTCAACAAATACGTAGGTAAAGAGTTGATAAACTAGCCCATGAAAAAGTCCATGAGATGAGAGTCCTAAGTAAGTCACCAATGAAAACGCACCCACTGCTTTTAAAATCGAGTGAGCGATAAACGCTACCCCTGCAGTGATGAGAATAAATTTATTGGTCTTAGTGAGGGGGGGTGCCTGGAACTGCATCTGACTCATGACTTGGGCCTCTGAGAAATTTCAATAAGAACTCCGCCAGTAGATTTAGGGTGAATAAAATTCACCAAACAACCTCCTGCACCTAAGCGGGGTTCAGGATAAATAAACTTGAAACCCTTCTGTGTGAGCTCGAGCGTCTTGGCCATCACATCAGGAACTTTGAAGCACAGATGATGAATCCCCTCACCTTTGCTCTCGATGAATTTATGAATGGTACTATCATCTGAAGTGGGTTGGAGTAACTCGATGTGAGCATTGTGATCAACGTGGGCAAAAGCTGTGAAGACTTTTTGATCTTTTACTTCTTCAACAGTGGGATCAAAAACCAGACCCATATCTTCGTAGATTTTTTTGGTCGCGGGAATACTCTTAACTGCAATAGCAATATGGTCAAGAATACAGTCTTTGAGATCGGGCAATGACATGAAAGTCTCCTCTAGGAGCCCTCATTATGCCAGAGATGAGTCTAAGGGATCAATCTAAAAGCTAGGTGCTGTGACAGCACTTGAGCAATCTCCTGGAGTCCAGGCGGGTTTTGTCCCCTGAACAGGAGCAGAGCATGAGCCATTTTTGCAATCGCCATATTCCAGAGTGGTGTAAGCGCGTTGAGAACAAGTCACCGCTCCCGTATCGGCGTCGGTTCCAGTTTTCACAACCAACCATTTAGTCACAGGAGATTTAGCACACCATTCTTTAGCAATACAGAACTGTCCAACTGACTTGCTACAAAGAACTGCGGGATCAAGACTTGTATTATGAGGAGAGCAAGTTCCTGAGGTGGTGTTACAACACATACTAGTACATTCAAGATCTGAAACGCAGGATTCACCTACAATACGATTTCCTTGAAAACTAGTTGGGTCAATACATTGAGAAACAAGAGATTCATCCCAACAGCGATTGTTAAAGCAGCACTCACTGCCGCCGCAACTAGCATTGGTTGAACATGTTTTGAAATTTGAATAGAGAACTTCATTGGCAGTATCAGTGCGGTAGTTGGTTGGACGCACAAGTTGTAACTTCACATCTTTAGATGTGGCGATGATATATTCAACACCGTTATCATCAGTTGCAAGAATTTCGATGGATGAAGAAATGTTACATGATCCCATGTGATTGAGTTCAGAGTTGATACTGTTGGCCCGGGCATTAGCACCGTCCATCCACAAAGTTTTTCCCGCAGTCGAAAGTGCTGCTTCTGAACGGGCCCCTTCAACGGTGGCAGAACTTAAATGAGTTACGTTCGCTGGAAGACTTATTTGAGTTGCCAGTGGGAACATATAAGAATTGTAATAAAGTCTGTTTTGAACTGGACTCGATAAGCTGTCATCGGGAAGTGGATTTGTCGCATAGATCGGATAATCAACATAAGATGAAAGTTTAAATAAACGTCCTGGGCCATCGAGCTCAGCAAATTTGAACTGCCATTCAGCACTATTCACTAGACGGTAAGGGCCTCGATAGTAATAGTTTACATTATTAATAACTGCTGGTCCCCAGACAGAAGCGGGACTTACTCCAAACGTGACAGCTTTAGAATCTGTAAAATTGGCCGGAACGGCAAGCTCACTAAACTTCACAGTCCCAATGGTATGAGCAGCTGAAGTAGGAATTGTATCTGAAAGAGGTTTACGTAATTGATAAGTGAAATAATCTTGGAAGTAATAGCTTCCGGTTAAGCTTTTTGACTGAGCAAGGGAAGGTGCTAAAGGAACAAGTACTGAATTTGATTGTTTGATGAGCCCTTGATCCATTACTTTGGCATAAGCGTATAAACACTCTTCGGCTGGCTGACCGGCATTGGTTTGAAGACCGTCACAGGCCCCTACTCCAGCAAAAGTTGGATCATCTTCAACTTTAAGACCACGGCAATAAAGATTTGAATCGCGGTTATCTTGAACCGGGGTATCGCCTGCAGCGTAATTATATTCGTTATAGTCAAAAAGATCATATGCAAGACGTACATTACGAAAAGGTTCCGAACGAAGATCCAAAACCAAGACACTGATTGGTGTCTGCGGAGTAATACCTGGGGCCTGAGTCACCGTTGCAGGTATATCAGCAATGGCAGTGCGGCCAACACCAAAACGAAAACGAACTTTCACAAAACGATTGGCCAGAGTTCCCACGTTCACACCAGCAAGATACATGCGACCAGCGAAATTTTTTGGAAGAGTGAGCTTACGTACATAGCTCCCCCCGCCTGCGTATCCAGTTCCGGAAGTATAAGTAAGATCAGTGGAAAGATTGGGTTCAATTAAATGGCGAAGCTCCACTTTAGGTGGGAGTGCAGAATCATCTGTAGACGTTGCGTCGCCGGTTGCTCCGGCATTATTTCCGTTACCAGACCCAGCAGTTGTCACAGCACCTTTGGTAGAAAGCTCAGTGGTGCGAGGAGCATCAGATGCCACACAACCTGTGAGGATAACCATCACAAGTAGCTGGCTTAAAATTTGCTTGGCCGAATAATATTTTTCCATGGTCATAGACCTCTAAGGACTCAATCGGTCCTTTTGGGTTAAATTCTTAAAATTATTATTATACGAGAAAGCGAAGGGAAACTCCCATAGTCAGGATTGAGAATCTTTTCAGGCAGTTGAGTTTCTTTAAGCATTTTTATCGGGGAAAGACATGCCTATTATCAGAGGCAAATTATAAGCTAATCTCTTCGAAAGTTCCTCGGGCCTTGTTTTTTCTAAAGAGTGGAACAGTAAAAAGTTTTCCATGAAATGAAGCATAGTAGCCTGGCTTCATAATCCTCGCCGCAAAAATAGCTTCAATAACATTTTGAGCAGCATCAGAATCATCAAACCCAAGTGGCTTCATGGCCCCGGTGAAAACGACAGGTACAGAAATTTCTTTGAAATTTTCAAAACAAAATCGGGCCGTCTGATCCATGGTATCGGTTCCATGCAAAACGACTATAGGATGTCCGGTTTGAGCGTACTCTTTAATGCTTTCTAGAATCGAAGCCCGGTCATGATCGTCCATGACTAGCGAGTCTTTTGCCATGATGGCCTTAACTTGAATATCGGTATACGGAAGCCGCAATTTTTGCAGGATTTTATTTTTTACAATGGTGTCGCGGTTTTGAAGAGAGCCTTCAAATTCATCATAAATTTTCTCGATGGTGCCACCCGTCGTTAAAATTGTGAGAGATAAGGTTTCATTTCCCATAAGACACCCTTGACTTGAGACGTTTGCGAACTATCTTGTCTATACACAAGTTTAGGAGGGTTTATGACCACACGTAAAGGCTCGATTTCAGTAAAAACTAACGACATCTTTCCTATCATTAAAAAATGGCTTTACTCAGAGCACGATATTTTTATCCGGGAATTAGTTTCCAATGCTTGTGATGCCATTACTAAACGCTCGACCCTTGCTCGTACCCAAGGTCATGAAGTTCCCGAAGGAAAAGTTTCCATCTTGGTAGATAAGGCCAATCGTCTTATTACCATTTCAGATAACGGCTTAGGAATGACTGACACTGAAGTAGAAAAATACATTGCTCAACTCGCCTTCTCTGGTGCGGAAGAATTTGTCCAAAAAATGAAAGACATGGGCAACACCAACTCTAAAGATGAAATCATCGGAAAATTTGGTCTGGGTTTCTACTCATCATTCATGGTGGCCGAAAAAGTTGAAGTCGAATCTCTCTCAATGACTCCAGGCACAGTTGCTACTAAATGGACTTGCTTAGGTGACACAGATTATGAATTCTCTGAATCTGATAAAAAAGATATTGGAACAACTATCAGACTCTACATCGGAAGTGATGGCGAAGAATTCTTAGAGTTCTGGAAATTCAAAGAAACACTTACTCGCTATTGCGACTTTATGCCATACCCGATTGCACTTAAAGATGCTGGGAATGCTGAAGCTCAAGAAGAAATTATCAATGAAACTACCCCACTTTGGAAAAAAGATCCCGCCACTTTAAAAGATGAAGACTACAAAGAATTCTATCGCAAGATGTTCCCCATGGATCTAGAACCACTCTTCTGGTTGCATCTCAATGTTGATCATCCTTTCACTCTTCAGGGTGTGCTCTACTTTCCAAAGCTCAATCCTTCAAAACCCGTGACCGACAACGGAATCAAACTCTACAGCAAACAAGTTTTTGTTTCTGAGAGTGTAAAAAACGTTGTGCCTGATTTCTTGGGCCTCTTAAAAGGTGCCATCGATTCAGTTGATATTCCTCTTAACGTTTCCCGTTCTGCCCTTCAAGGGGATCCAAATGTTAAAAAAATCTCCAACTACATCATCAAAAAAGTGGCCGAGAGTTTAAAGAAACTTGCCCTCAACGAGCGCGAACGTTATGAGAAGGCTTGGGGAGATATCGGACTTTTTGTTAAATACGGAAGTATGCAAGATACAAAGTTTGATGAAGTGATGAGAAAATTTGTTCTCTTTAAAAACTCAGACAATAAACTTGTGACTCTCGAAGAATACCAAACGGGAATCCCTGAAACTTACAAAGAAAAACTCAAAGATAAGTATGTTTACTTTGAATTAAACAAGAGTGATGAATCCCTTCGCAAACAACTATTAGTTGAAGGTATTCAAGCGATTGAAACCGATGAGTATATCGATCCGCATTTCATGCAACATGCAGAGATGAAAGCTCTCGGTGAGCAGAGCTTTAAATTTTCTTCTATTGATTCTGAAGTTGAAAATCTGCTCGACACTGCTCAAACCACTGATGAAGACATCAAGGTTAAAGAGTTCTTCAAGCAAGTTCTAGTGGGTGACAATAAAGAAATTGAAGGGCGCCTGGATGTAGATGTCAAAAATCTCAAGAACGCTTCGAACTCTGCTTACTTTAAAGTCGATGAGAACATGAAGCGCTTCCAGCAGATGACAAAGTCTATGGGCCAGAGTGCATTCAGCATGCCGATCAAGAAGACCTTGGTGGTGAACCCCAGAAATGTGCTTATCAAAAATGCGCTTAAGATTTGGGAGAAAGGCGAGAAGAAAGAACTCGCTGAGAAAATCTGCCATCATGTTCAAGACCTTGCTTCACTTTCATCTGAAGGGTTAACTTCGGAAGAGAAAGAAAAGTTTGTGAATCGCTCTCAAGCCTTAGTTCAAGAATTATCTGGATTTGTAGTTTAATTCAAAAAGATTGGAACAGATCAAATCTGTTCCAATCTTGGAATAGCTTTTTGCTGAATTTATTTCTATCAAACTCTAGTCCCGGTCGATCTCTCTACGATCACAAAATTTACCAATACGGCAGTTGTAGCCATCAGATGAACGAACATACATAGTTCTATTCTCGTAAGCTCCACGACAGTTCTGGCGCTCAGAAGTCACTAAAACAACTTCGCTGGATCCAAAAAGATAGTCGAGGCGAACATTGACCGAGCCGTAATTCTGAATCGCGGTCTGCATAACTTCGCAGGTCGCTTCTCTTTTACCGAACGTTGGAACATCCGCAAAAGCTGAAAAACTAAGAAGAGCTGTTAGAGCGATGATTGATTTCATGGAACCTCCATTAATTTGTATGGGGAAGGTATAGCATCTGGCTGAATGAAAATGTGTAAGGATTGTGTTAAAAGCAAAAAAATGCCCTCTTTCGAGGGCTTTAGCGAGTGAAATTTTTACAGGTTTATTGCAGAACTGGTTTTA
>CAMDDI010000122.1 GCA_945890905.1 Bacteriovorax stolpii | reverse complement strand
CATCAGCTTTCTAATTAGAGACAAATCTTTTCCAGGAATGCTATTCTGGGTGCCTAATAAGGAACCCCAATGGCACGTGATATTCAACACCAAGAATTGAATTTTAGGCCTCATGAAACGACTCATCACTATGGGAAAAATGTTCATATTATTTCCAGTCCTCTAATGCTCTCGCTGCTCGCCAAGCTGGGAAATCCGTCCACCCATCAACCACAAATCAATGAACTCACCCAAATGCTTTATTCCTATCTTATGGATAATGTCATCGATTCACTTTTTCCTAGAAAGCATGCGAGCATCGAAACACGCATGAAGACCACTCATCCTGAAGGAGTCTTTGAAGGACAGGTTATTGATCCTGAGGTTCCTTGTGTGAGTGTGGATCTCGCTCGTGCGGGAACTTTTCCATCGCATCTTTGCTACAACAAGCTTAATTATCTCATGAACCCAGAACTGGTTCGTCAGGATCATTTTTATGTGGCCCGCTCCACTAATGAATTGGGGCAAGTTACAGGTGTGAATGTTTCTGGATCAAAAATTGGTGGAGGAGTTGAGAAGGCCATCGTTCTCTTTCCTGATCCCATGGGTGCCACTGGTGGAACGATAGTGGAAGCTTACGAGCACTATCAGAAAGCCGTTGATGGATCTCCTCGTATGATGGTGGCGATGCATTTAATTATCACTCCTGAGTATCTCAAGCGCGTCACCACTGCTTGTCCAGATCTGCATGTGTTTGCTCTACGTCTGGACCGGGGACTCTCGTCTGCGGAAGTTTTGAAATCTGAACCTGGAAAAAATTGGGACCTAGAAAAAGGTCTTAATCAACATCAATATATTGTCCCTGGTGCTGGTGGTTTAGGTGAAATTCTAAACAACTCGTACTGCTAACGGAGTCCAAATGGAATTGTATACACCAGAGATTTTGATCTCTGAAGAAGAAATCGCTACTCGTATCGCAGCTTTAGGTAAGGCCATTACTCATGATTTTGAGAATGAAGAACTGGTAGTCATCTGTGTTCTGAAAGGAGCATTCATGTTTTGCTCAGATCTCATGAAAAAAATTAATCGCCCACTCAAACTTGAGTTTATTTCTCTTTCTTCTTATGGAGAATCCACTAATAGTTCGGGGAATGTTCGTCTTGAGATGGATATTACGGCAAACATTGAAGGCAAGAACGTTTTGATCGTGGAAGATATTGTGGATTCTGGACTTACGATTAAAACTCTGATGGAAATCATGTCCGTGCGCAGACCAAAATCAGTCAAGCTTGCTTCGCTCTTATTTAAACCTTCCAAACTCAAGCACAAAGTTGATATTGATTATCTTGGTTTTGAAATTGAAGACAAATTTGTAATTGGCTATGGTCTTGACTACGCGGGCCGCTACCGTGAGTTGCCTTATATTGGAGTTTTAAATGCAGGTAACTAATCAAGGAAGTGTGCGGGTTGATCTTGTAGGTGGTACACTGGATATTGAGCCCATCAATCTAATTATTAAAAACGTTGTGACCTTGAATGTGGCCACCGGACTAAAAGCTTCAGTGACACTTTCTAAAACTGAATATGACGGCATTGAAATCCATTCTACTGATTACAACAAAAGTTATAAATTCGCTGCTTCAGACTTAACTGAAGAAAGAGTGGTTTATACCCGCGAGTTTGAAGAGATGACTTTTGTTCTTCAAATTTTGCGCCTCTTTAATATCAACAGTGGCCTTAAGATGGAACTCTCATCGGGTGCTCCAGCAGGCTCAGGTCTTGGTGGTTCATCGGCCATGGGAGTTACTCTCTACCGCGCTCTTTGTAATTTTACCGGAGAAAACTATGACCGCCTTCGTGCCGTTCTTAGAGTAAAGGCCGTTGAGAGTCGCATACTGAATCAAGGCATGGCAGGATATCAAGATTACTTCCCGGCCCTTACTGGCGGAGTACTTGCAGTAAGAGGAATTGAAGGGGAAATTAAAGTTGAGCAACTTTATACAGATGAGCTGAAAGAAGTTTTAGAAACTCATTTAACTCTTATCTCTTCTGGTCAGTCGAGACAGTCTGGAATAAATAATTGGGAAGTTTATAAAGCTTTCTTTGATAAGAAGCCGGAAGTGGTTCAAGGCCTCACCCGTATTGCAGAAATCTCTCACTCAACCTATGAGGCCTTAAAGGCCCGTCAATGGGATAAAATGCTGACCTTAATTGCCCTTGAGGGGCTTGAGCGCGAGAAGCTATTCCCTGGAATTACGACAGAAAAAATCCGTAATTTTACAACCGAGCTCAAAAAAGACGGAAATGTGCTAGGATTAAAGATGTGTGGTGCTGGAGGTGGAGGTTGCTTCATCCTCGTTCACAAGGGTCTTGATCAAAAGGTCATTGCCGCTAAAGTGAAAGAGCACGGTATGGAAATACTTCCTTTCCAAGTCGAGTCACCACTTTAGGAGATATCCTTGGCCGTGCGAAACGTTGCGGGAATGAGCCTCGGCGGTGGCAGAAAAGAGAACTTTTTCTTCTCCTTGCTTGAGTATTACCCTGAAAAAAAACGCTGGTTTTTAAAATCCCTCCATCAAGTTAAAGACGAAGAGATCCGTGATCGTGATGAAATTATCACTTCATGGGTGAATCAGTATGGACTTAAGCAGCTAGTGGTAGACTTTCCCTTAAGTCGGCCACCTTGTGAAGAATCCTGCCTTAGTAATTGCCCTGGAGCTCATTCTTGTCCTCGTGACAGTGTCGTTGAAGTGCGATGTGAGATGAAAAAGTTATTGGACGAAGATGCCAAATTTCAAAAAGAAAATCCTAAAAAATATGAACAAGATAGGGCCGCTTCGCTTGAGATAGATTACTCACGCAATATCTTAAAGAAAAATACCGATGAACACATGCTTTCAAAGTCATTTAAAAGAAAACTTCGTAAGGGATTTACTCCTTATTGGCACCGACCAGTAGATTTCTGGGTTTGGAAAAATTACTACGATCAGTTGCTTGAAGTGTTTAAAATTTCCTATGAGTCTTTTGGAAATGTTTCAGTCATGCTCTTGGCCCGGCTTAACTATTTACTACGTCATTTGCCGAAAGATCTTCAGATGTTTGAATCCAATATTCATATCTGTCTGATTGAGCTCTACCGCGCACGCGTAGTGAGTAAATCACTTCTTTTGCAGCTTTTTGATTTGGATTTAGCAAGCTCGGCCCGGGAGCAAATTGTCCTGAATATCGAGCATCACATGGAGATTTTTATCTACGATAATGATCTAGAAACTATAATCAAAAACTCTCAGGCCTTCGAATCATTTTTGCTTTCAGTAGTTGGCCAAAAAATGCTTATGAATGGTTTGCGGGACATTCCTGTCTGGGGAAATAGCGACGGCGGAAACTTTATTGTCCCTTCTTTCCACTTACAGGGATAATCACAGTTTCTTTTTTCAACATCTTCACCCCAAAATATAAATAAACGTAAACAAATATAGTCATCGTGTTATAAATCACCCAACCAAATCCGAGATTGGCATTATCAAAAATAAAGGTCAGAGAGAAAAGTGCAGCGGTAAGGGTATAGAAAAGAACGTAGCCTTGGGCCCAGAGCTTCTTCTTTAAGTAGAAAAAATAGAAAAATAAATTATTTGCCAAGATAATGATGAGGAAAAAAGCAAATGTGTTATCTACAAAGCCAGTCATTTCCAAAAGCGTATCCCGAGAGAAGTCTTCAATCATCAAAGAGCTGCGTTTAACTGACTCTTGAACCAGTATTGTGGACATGCCTTTACTCATCCAGTAAAGCTTGAGGTAAAAGCAATTAATCACATCTAAGATAAATAAAACGATGACCGTGATCACTACGAATCTACGGGGTTCAACCTTCATAAAATGGGCCATTAATTTTTCTTTCATCCGTCTCATCCTAGCCCAATTTCTTCTTGATGTGAATTCTGATATTGACCCCGGAGCGATTCAGCTTCATAGTCAATATATGGAAGAGTATTTGCGCCGTAGTCATGTCTTTCAAAAACGCTTGGGTATTGAGCAGCTCTCTAAAAAAGAGGCAAGGTATCTGCTGTTCAGGCTGGCAGGACCTCTGATGCAGGCCAAGCTTCACCGCCTAGTTAATCTTGCAAATGTTCCGGTCACATTCATTCACGGTAATCCTCATATCGATAACTATGTCCGGACCATGAATGGCTCGGCCATGATGGATTTTGACCGCTCCCGTATGGGACCATATTGCTGGGATATTATCCGTTTCCTAAGTTCTCTTTCTTTACGCAAAAACGAGGACGGAGGATTTCTTGACCATAAAGTTGTAGAGCATTTTATCGATGCCTACATAACACATTTTCTTCATCCAGAAATTCCTTCACGCCAATTAAAGATGCTCAAAAATATTGAGCCTCAAAAATGGCAAATCAATACACGGGAATATTTGCGTTCAGATCGACGATGGGCCAAAAAAATGCGTGAGCATCCACTGCCACCTAAAAATGAACTTGCTAATACAATCCTGAAGCAATTTCTTGAATCACGTGGCGAGCTTTCACTTTTAAATGAGTTTGGGATTAGTGAACTTGGCCATACTCCTGGGAGTTTGGGAAAAAAACATTTCATTTACAGCCTTATGCCTCTGAATTCTGACTCCCGAAAAGATGCTATCCTCCTTGATATCAAAGAAGTTTATGATGAAAAAAATACCAAGTATTTTTTCTCTCCATTTCCTCATCACGGACTTCGAATGATTGAAGCAAGTAAAATTTTTGCGGATGGAATGGAAGAGCGACAAGGATACTGTACTGTGAATAATAAGCAGTACTGGGGAAGACAGATTCCGAGCTTTGCCATTAAAGTGAAAAAATTTCTCAATGATGACGAACTCTCAGACTTTGCTTATTCTGTTGGATCTGAACTTGGTAAAGGTCATCGCAAGGGCCTCAAGGATCCAAAGTTAGCAGAAGTCATTGAAAAGGATTTTGTTCAGAATTTTGATAAGTACTATAAAGTCAGCAAGCTTCTGACTTACGAGCTTTCACTGTCATTTGAATTTATGAGAAGAAAAATAGAACTCTATCAAGACTATCGGAGCTGGTAGTGTCGTCAATGTTCCTGCTTTTTATTCTGGTGAGTTTTGGATCTTTAATCACAAGTCTCACAGGTCTTGGAGGAGGAACTCTTATCCTCGCAGGACTCTTACTTGTTTATCCACCAGCTATGGCCATTCCCTTACATAGTTTCACTCAAGTTACTGCCAATGGTCTGCGTGCAGGTCTTTATCACAAAACTGTAAATTGGAGAGTTGTAGGCTTCTACGGTTTGCTTATGCTTCCCTTTGCATGGCTAGGTGCTGAGCTCTTTCATTTAATAAATCCCAGCTGGCTAAAAATTTTTGTGGGCTCAGTGATTCTCTTCTCAATTATACCTCTAAAATTTAAACCCTCTGGAGAACCAAGAGCTTCAACCTTTGTCTTTATAGGTGCTATATCTGGCTTCCTAGGAATTTTTGTTGGTGCAGTGGGACCAATGGTGACACCTTTTTTTAACCGGCTCAAACTTCCACGTGAAGGCATGCTTTCGACCAAAAGTGCTGGTCAGATGATTTTACAAATTTCAAAAATTATTGCATTCTCTGGCGGAGCAGGCATAAATTTTCTTAGCCTCAAAGAATATATCGGTGTTTTGATGCTGGGATCATTGCTTGGTGTGGTTATCTCAATACCCATAGGTAAAAAAATTTCTGACGATAAATTTAACCAGGCCGTAAATGTTCTATTAGGATTAATAGCGATCAAAGTACTATACGAAGGGATCAGCGAACTTCTAATTAATGCATAAAAAGGCGATTCTCAGGATACTCCCAAAGGTAGTGTCCTTCTTCACCTGGAATTCTAACTTTGCACAATGAAACAGGAATTACACCCAATCGTCTCACCTTGTCTGACCAAGTTTGAAGAGTGATGTTAATTTTTTCCTGAATGCCTTGGGCCTTATCTGAACTAGTTTTGAAAAATGATAGTTGAGAATTGAGAACATTGAGTTCGCGTTTTGTCTTAGACGATATGTGTTGGAGTAACGGCACAAGCTCCAAGGCTTCTTCATGAGTGAAGATCTTGGTTTGATTCAAAGGAAAAATGCTTCGCACGTTGTCTAAATTTGGTTCCATTTAGTCGAATTGCCCTTGTCTAAGTTTACGCTCGACGTCCTTTTTAGCAGCAGTATCACGCTTATCAAAGAGTTTTTTCCCCTTTGCTAACGCGATTTCACATTTTACTAGGGAGTCTTTAAAATACAAGGCAAGGGGGATAAGGGTGTAGCCCTTGGTGGACATTTTCTTGTTAATCTGTTGAATTTCCTCACGATTGAGGAGCAATTTGCGCTTTCTTGTTTCTGGGTGATTATTGATATTTCCGAAATCATAATGGGGTATGGTCGCATTCTGTAGCCAAACTTCACCCTGAGAGTCGATGACTACATAAGCATCATTGATAATGCCCTTGCCTTGACGCATCGACTTAACCTCTGTGCCCAGAAGTGATACGCCGCATTCGTACTTATCTTCGATAAAGTAGTCATAACCGGCCCGCTGATTTCTACAAACTATTTTGATACCCATGGGGTGGGATCATAGCAACTATGAGTAGTAATGAGAATGGGCCTGATAAAGATTTAGGACTTCTTCAAAAGTAAGGGCCTCGGCCCTTATTTCAGTCTCAAGATGGGCCCGCTCTAAGCATTGGGTCGCTTTTTCAGCACCCCATTCTTTTTTCAATATTCCCCCTAACTGCTTTCGGCGATTGGCGAAAACTAATCTTAAAAAATTCTCGTACTTATCTACCTCTTCAAGTTGAACAAATGGATTTTGACGTCGCTTGAAATACAGAACTTGAGAGTCAACTTTCGGAGGTGGAACAAATGCTCCTGGAGGAGCATACACCACATGGAAAAGCTCAAATTGAGAAAGTGTCAGAGCATGCAAAGATCCCATAGCATTGCGAGGATCATTAGGCAGAATCTTCTGGGCCACTTCTTTTTGATACATTAAAGTCATGTGAGTGATTTGTGGGATGCGAAGAAATGATAAAGTTAGCGGCACACTCACGTTATAAGGCAAGTTACTCACCAGCCAAATGGACTTTAAATTATGAGTTTTTAAAAAATAATCCCAATCAAACTCTAAAGCATCTTGTCGATAGACTCTATCAGGAGAAACAATGGGAGCTAGTATTTCTACAAATCTCTCATCCATCTCAATCACAAATAATGGCAGTCCATATAGGGCGAGATTTCGGGTAAGAACCGCTGGACCGGGGCCAATTTCTACAATGGCATCAACGCCAGCAGGCAGAGGGGAAGTAATTTTCTTAATCACATTAGGACTATTTAAAAAATGCTGACCAAAACTTTTGTTTGCAATTGGAAATTTGTGACTCATTTCTTCTCCACAAACCGGCCCTGAGCATCTAAGCCTAAGCATTCCGGAAAAGGGACAGCTAGTTCTACTCGTGAGGCCCAGTGGGCAATCATCGCTGCATTGTCTGTGCAGTAAATCTGCTTCACCACATGCACATTTTTAAAATGTTTTTCCATCACAGCTTTAAGCCTTGAATTGCAGGCCACTCCTCCACCAATCACGATGGGAGTGTCGAATGTTTTCAAATTGAGATTTAAAACTTTTTCAACGACTTCTTCTGCTTTAATTCGCAAAGATTGAACGATCGCTTCTTGGTAGCTGGCGCATAAGTTGGCCATCTCTGCTTGAATTTCTTCTTTACTCATTTTTTCAAGTTTAACTCTCAGTGCAGTTTTTAGACCTGAGAAGCTCATCTTGCCAGGGCGATCTCGCATGTAACTTATAGGAAATGCATACTTTTTTGAATCTCCATTTAATGCAATATCATCTATGATTTTTCCAGCAGGATACCCCACACCTAGTAGCTTTCCGCCTTTATCAAAAGCTTCTCCAGCAGCATCATCCAAAGTGTTTCCTAGCACGTCCATAGAGTTTGGACCTTTCACCCACATAAATGCGGTATGACCACCACTTACAAGGAGACCCAGGTAGGGGTAGGGAACTTTTTGAGTCAGATGAATGGCCTCAAGGTGAGCATAGAGATGATTCACCGGAGTAATCGGAAGATTCTGAATCATTGCAAAAGTTTTAGCGAGATTAATTCCTGTAAGAAGCGAGCCCACAAGTCCAGGATGAGTCGTGACAGCAACTTCAGTCACATCATCCGCTGTTATTCCTGCTTCCTTGAAAGTAACTTCCAAGAGAGGAGGGATGGCCTTCACATGACTGCGGGCCGCGAGTTCTGGAACAACTCCGCCCCATTTTGAAAGGAGAAAATCCTGATTGTATGAATTGAGAGAGAGAATTTTTGTCACATCATCAGAAACACTTAAGAGACAAACCGAAGTATCATCGCAACTGGTTTCAATCCCTAAAATGATCTTTTGATTTTTCACTTTTGTTTATAATTCTTTTTTAGCTTCAGCGGCTTCTGACGTGCCAGGGTAATCTTCCATCACCCGCTTGAAGGCTTCTTTAGCTTCATCTTTTTTACCCATCTTCTCAAGTGAGCGTCCGATGAATAGAAGACAACTAGGAGCTAATGTGGCTTTAGGAAATTTTGTATAGATCTTACTGAAGTAGACCATGGCCTTCTCATAATTTTTTGAAAAATATTCTGTTTTACCTAAGGCCTGTAGGACTTTGTTCTTTTCGCCAGGAGATAGCTCTTCGTGATCGATGAGGTGTTCTAGTTCTGATTTTGCCTCATCGTATTTCTTTTGCTTGAGAAGTCCGAGAGCATCAGCTAAATCTGACTTAGCGCTTTTTTTTTTAGTGGATTTTGATGGAGCCGAGTGTTTCTCGCCCATATCGTGAAGGCTTGCAGTGACTTTCTCGATAAAGGCCCGCTGCTCTTTAAGTTCATTTTGAATTTGAAGTAGTTGAGTACTTTCCCCTTCCTGTTGAGTTTTCAAAAGATTAAGTGTCTCGGCCATATTTTTTGATTCTGGGTTACCTTGCTTTTGACGGTGTTCCATTTCTTCGATTCGGCCATTCATTTTATCAAGTTGGTTTTGCATATCTTTGAGTTGCCCAACGACATCGGCCACTAAACCTTGAGAGTCTTTCATTTGCTCAGACATGTGATCAAAACGTTTTTCACGCTGAACTTGATCGGCGGTCTTAATGCAAGAAGTAGTGAGAATGAGAAATGAAACGAGGATCAATATTTTTGTCATGGAAAACATCCTTATAAAAGATGCTTTTATCATAGCGCAGATTTAATTATTCCGCATTACCTTCAAGGGCTTTTTTTCTAACTGCGGCGTATTCGGCTTGTTCTGAAAACTTCTTAGAAAGAATTGCGTATTCCTGGGCCTTATTGAAATATTTTCTACGATAAGCGGATTTGGCCTTGAGATAGTAGTCTTCTGCTTGGC
>CAMDDI010000121.1 GCA_945890905.1 Bacteriovorax stolpii | reverse complement strand
GAAGTTCAGCAATCTCGTCGGCAATTTTGCCTTCAAGATCAGTCAAAATATCATTTTTATATTTCTTAGAAGTCTTAGTTTCGAAGACATCAAGTTGTACAACCTCGTCGTACTTACCTTTACCTGTTTTTTTGGTAGCCTTTGATTTTTTATAGTCTTCTTCAAACTCATCAAAATCATCTTCATCAGATTTACGTTTTGCAGAAACTTCTTCTCCAAATACTTCTTCTTCGTCGTCTGAAGATTTACCTTTCTTTTTATTTTTCTCAGCTTCTTTGGCTTTTTTGGCATTGAGCTTTTCGTCTTCTTTCTTCTTCTTTTCTATCTCTTTGTTTTTTTTCTTATCAGCTTCGGCCTGAGCTTTGGCCTTAACAGCTGCTAGCTTTTTATCTTTGGCTTCTTTCTCTTTCTGCGCTTTGATCTGCTCTTTTGATGGAGCTTTTGAACTAGTCACTTTAGAGAGTAGCTTACCTGCGCCTTTTAAAACTTCTTTCAAAGTTGATTTAGGAGCTGGCTTAGACGCAACTTTTTTTTCCACTTTTTTAGGAGCAGCTTTTTTAGCTATGACTTTTTTCGGTGCAACTTTTTTAGGAGTAGCTTTTTTTACGGGAGATTTTTTCGCCATTTTGGGTGCTACTTTTTTTGCTAGTTGTTTTTTAACTACTGCCTTTTTTGGTGCAGTCTTTTTCACTGGCATTTTAGCGGCCGGCTTCTTTTTAGCCATGATTTTCTCCTCAAAAAAATAACTGACGTAGACACTACGAAGATAAAACAAATTTAATGGATACTCTAGCAAAGAGAGTGTCCATTGACGAGTGCAAAATCTATTGGATATTTTTTAATTCTGCGTTGGCGATCACCATGCGTTGAACTTCGGAAGTCCCTTCGTAAATTTCGGTAATTTTGGCGTCTCTGAAAAAGCGCTCCACTGGATATTCCTTGGTATATCCATTACCTCCACACAGTTGAATCGCCTTGGTGGTCACCCACATGGCCGATTCTGAAGCGAAGAGCTTGGCCTGGGCAGACTCTTTTGAGTAAGGCACACCAGCGTCTTTCAGAGCAGATGCATGGTAGATGAGAAGTCTTGAAGCGCCAATTTTTGTGCTCATGTCCGCGAGCATGAACTGAATTCCTTGTAGATCTGAAAGTGGAGCACCAAATTGCACGCGCTGCTTCGTATATCGTATTGCGTAATCAAAAGCTCCTTGAGCTATGCCCAAGGCCTGAGCAGCAATTCCAATTCGACCACCATCCAGAGTGGCCATGGCAACACGGAAACCTTTTTCAGTTTCACCAAGAAGAGCATCTTTAGGAATTTTTACATTATCAAAAGCAAGTTGAGCAGTTGATGAGCCTTTGATGCCTAATTTATCCTCGATCTTAATAATTGAAAAACCAGGAGTGGTTGTCTCAACGATGAAAGCTGAAATTCCTTTGTAGTCAGGAGTCTTTTTAGTTTTCGCAAAAACTATACACACCCCGGCTTCTTTTCCATTTGTAATCCAGTTTTTTACACCATTGATTTCCCAATGATCGCCTTTGTCTTCAGCAAAAGTTGTGAGTGATCCAGCATCCGATCCTGCATTGGGTTCTGATAAACAGAAGCATCCAATCCATTCTCCAGAAGCCATTTTAGGAAGATATTTTTTCTTCTGAGCTTCTGTTCCAAAATTAAGAATAGGCCAAATCCCCAATGAAGTATGAGCAGAAATAAACACACCAGAAGATGCACAGTTGCGAGAAATTTCTTCTACAATGAGCGAGTAAGACATGTAATCCATGCCTGCCCCACCGTATTCTTCAGGAACATAAGACCCAAGAAAACCATTGTCGGCCAATTTCTGAAGTTGAGTTTTTGGAATAAATCCTTCGTGATCAACTTTCATGGCATAGGGAAGAATTTCTGAATCAGAAAACTTTTTTACCATGTCACGGATTTCTTTGTACTTTTCATCGAGGATCATAACTATTTTCCTTTAAAGGTTGATTTACGTTTTTCAATAAATGCAGAGGTGCCTTCAATCATGTCCGGAGTTTGAAAAATATTTCCGAACTCTTGTGCTTCAAGCTTTAATCCTTCATGCAAAGACTTCTGAAGTGCAATTTTCGCTCGAGAGATGGCGTACGGTGAATTCGAAGTGGAGAGCTTAAACCAATTTTGAACTCCATCAAGAAGTTCAGCTTTTGAAGCAAAAACTTCCAAGGCAATGCCTAATTTTTTAGCTTCTTGGGCATTCACATTGCGGCCAGAGAACATCATTTCTTTGGCCCTTCTTTCTCCCACGATTCTGGCCAGTCTTTGAGTGCCACCAAAACCTGGAATCAACCCGAGCTTAACTTCCGGCAATCCGAAAACGGCATTAGCAGTGGCGAAAATAAAGTCACAACTCATGGCCATCTCAAACCCACCACCAAGAGCGAAACCATTCACAGCTGCTACTACAGGGAAAGGCTGAGTTTCAAAAAGTATTGTCACTTGCTGGCCTAGTTCTGAAAAAGCTCTGGCTTCACCGACTGTCATGAGCTTCATCTCAGCGATATCGGCCCCAGCAATAAAAGCTTTCTCTCCTTCCCCAGTAACAATTAATCCTTTCAGATCAAGGGTCGAGAGTTCAGAGAGACAAATTTTTAGTTCACGCAAGACTTGGATATTGAGAGCATTGAGTTTGGCAGGACGATTAATCGTCAGAGTACCGAGATCACCATTTCGCTCAAACAGTAGGGTTTCAAACTTACTTATCATAAGTATGGAATCCTTTGCCATTCTTGCGTCCATAGCGGCCAGCGGCTACATAGTTTTTAAGCAGTGGGCATGGACGATACTTGGTATCGCCTAATCCATCGTGAAGAACATTCATAATAGCTAAGCAAGTATCAAGACCAATGAAATCGGCCAGCTCAAGTGGACCCATCGGTTGATTTGTACCCAACTTCATGGCCGTATCAATATCTTTTGCAGTTGCTACACCCTCATAGAGAGCATAAACCGCTTCGTTAATCATAGGCATCAAAATTCTATTAACAGCAAAACCAGGATAATCTTGGGCGCGGACAAAAGTTTTCCCCATCTTGGTGGCCACAGCTTCAACAATGTTGAAAGTTTCATCAGTTGTTTCTAATCCACGTATTCCTTCCACTAATTTCATCACAGGAACTGGATTCATAAAATGCATGCCGGCCACTTTGCCAGCGCGTTTAGTGACTGCTGCAATTTCAGTAATTGAAATGGAAGAAGTATTACTTGCAAGAAGTGCTTCAGGATTTACCACTTCATCTAACTGCTTAAAAATTTCGAATTTTAATTCTTTTTTCTCCGTGGCCGCTTCAATCACAAGGTCACAATTTTTGAGATCAGACATTTGAGAAGCAGTTTTTATCCGGCCAAAAGCAACTCTAGCATCATCGGCACTCCATTTTGCTTTTTCCACACCTTTATCGAGCTGCGTCTTAATGAAGTTGTGACCAAAATCTAGAGAATTTTTAAATGCATCAAAAAGAATCACATCAAAACCAGTCTGGGCCGCAACCTGTGCAATCCCTCTTCCCATCTGACCAGCCCCAACGATTCCAACAACTTGAATGTTTTTCATAAGAAAAATTCCTTGTACATAATAATGAGAAAAACTTGTGTTAAAACAATATGCCTTGAAGAAAGGAGAGGTCAATATGGATTCACTCTTGCCATGAAGGTCAATTCTAGTTTATAACATCGCAATATTTTTAGAATATGTAATTTAGGAGAACCACTGTGGCGAATCACAAATCATCAGTTAAAAGAGCAAAACAAGAAAAAAAACGTCGTATGACGAACAAAGTAAAAACAGCAGCGTCTCGTACGACTGTTAAAGCTTTGCGCGAAGCCGTTGCTAAAGGCGACAAGACCACAGCTAAAACTCTTCTAGTTAAAGCTCAGTCACTTCTTGCTAAACTTGCTAAGTCACCTGCAATGAAGAAGCAAACTGCTTCTCGTAAGACTTCACGTCTTACTAAGCTTGTTGCTAGCGTTAAATAATTTAATTGCCATAAAACCTAGCTTTTTTCAAAATAGAGCCCAAAGTATGTCATGTACTTTGGGTTTTTTAATTTCAGGAGTTCCTATGAAATTTTCTCATGTTTTATCCGTTATGTTTCTTTCTCTCTTGCTCACTTCATGCGGATTACAATCCATTCCTCAGGCCAATAACCAAGTGGAAGCGGATTGGGCAGAAGTCATGAACCAATACAAGCGCCGTACCGACCTTATTCCTAATCTTGTGAACACAGTAAAAGGTTACGCCAAACACGAGAGCGAAACTCTTGAAGCCGTAGTTGCTGCTAGGGCCAAGGCTACTTCAATTAACGTTGATGCAAAAAACTTAACTCCAGAAAAACTCAAAGAGTATCAAGCTGCTCAGAGTGGAGTTTCTCAAGCTCTTGGTCGTTTGATGGTTGTTTCAGAAAAATATCCAGATCTTAAGGCCAACGAAAGCTTCCAAGGTCTTCAAGTTCAACTTGAAGGAACTGAAAATAGAATTTCAGTGGCCCGCCGTCGCTACATTGAAGGTGTTCAAAACTTCAATAACCTTGTCACTGTGTTTCCTACGAGTTTAACAAATTCTTTGATTCATCACATGGACAAAAAACCTCAGTTCACTGTGAGTGAATCTGAGCAAAAAAATCCAGAAGTTAATTTCTAATGCCTTTTTTGCTCGGGCTGATTTTATTTTCATGGATCAATGTTTGGGCAGCGGAAGTTCAAGTCCCTGCTCTCACCTCTCCAGTTATGGATCTCGCTCAGATGATGAGCGAAGCTGAGCGGGAAGACTTAAGAAATCTCGCTTACGAAATTAATACTCATCAAGGTCCTCAGATTACAGTCCTCACTGTGCCTGACCTTCAGGAATTCCCTATTGAGGATTTCTCTATCCGTGTGGCCGAAAAGTGGCAACTTGGAACCAAAGAAAAAGGCAACGGCCTTTTGGTGATCATCGCCAAAGCTGAACGAATGGTTCGCATCGAAGTGGGCCAAGGTATCGAAGGTGAAATCACCGATTACGATACAGGCAATTACACCCGTAAAATTTTCCCTCAGTATTTTAAGCGTGGCGACTTTCATGGAGCTCTACGTGTGTTCATGGAAGATGTTGCCACTAAATTTAATATCACTCCTCAGGCAACTAAAACCCGTTTAGTGAGACGCGCTCCCGCCCGCAGGTCAGGTCCACTGAATATGGCATTACCATTTATGGTTGTGGCCTTTGTCGTGGCCAATATAGTGATGAGTAAGCGTGCTTTTGGTCGTGGTGCTTTAAGTGCGGCCAGTGTGGCAGGTGTAGGTTGGTTCATGCTCCCGGGTCTGGGCCTTGGGGTAGTAATTCTGGCGATTATTGGATTTCTCTTGGGCCTTGTTGGATTAAGTAATCTGCTCTTTGCTCTTGCTGCCGGTGGTGGCGGACGTGGAGGCGGAGGTGGATTTGGTGGTGGTGGAGGCGGCGGTTGGAGTGGCGGCGGTGGCGGCTTCTCAGGCGGCGGTTCTTCGGGGAGTTGGTAATGAGAAATATTTTACTTCAAGAAGACGTGACAACAGTGGAAGCGCGCTTAAAGCAATTTGAGGCAAAGACTGGTTGTGATCTTCTTTTAATTGTGGCCAGTTCATCAGACCCCTATCCAGCAGCTTCATGGAGATTTGGCATCATTGCCGGTTTTCTTATTAATTTAGTATTCAGTTATTACTTTGAATTTCATCACGCCTACTTTTGGCCGTTGAGCTTTCTCTTTGTCACTTTGATTATGGTTTGGGTCGGAGGCTTTCCTTGGGCCAAAAGAATCACTCTTAGTCCGTGGGAAGTGAAGCGAGAATCACTAGAGAAAGCCATCGAGTGCTTTCATACTCTAGGAACTTCTAAAACCAATCATAAAGTTACGGCCATGATTATGGTTTCGGTATTAGAGAGACAGATTCAGGTTCTAGTGGATGAAAAACTCAAAGAGCAAATTTCTCAAGCAGAACTCGATGAACTGATCCTTATTATGCAGACTCATTTTCGTGCGGGCAACATGGGACTTGGTTTCACTGAAAGCATTCAGAGTTTAGAAAATAAAATCCTTTTGGATTTTGGCGGACCTGTTTCAGATGCCCGAGCTTCAGATTTAACGGATACCATTCACTTTATATAAAAGATTTTTTTATGATCAATCGCTATGAAGTTTTCGAAATCTCAAAGATTTGGTCAGAAGCGAGCCGTTTTGAATATTACTTAGAAGTTGAAATTGCTCATCTGCGTTCACTGGAAGAAACAGGATTAGTTCCTAAAGGAACTGCAGAGAAACTTCGCAGCGCGAAGATAAATCCTGAACGGATCGCTGAGATTGAAAAAACCACCGGTCATGATGTCATTGCTTTTTGCACCAGCGTGACTGAGCAGTTTGCACCTGAAGAAGGAAGATTCTTTCACTTCGGCATAACTTCTTCAGATGTCATCGACACCGCTCACTCATTACTGTTTCGTGACTCAATGACCATCATTGAAAAAGACATTGAAGCTCTCAGTGCAGCTTTAAAAAAACAAGCACAAGATACAAGCGATCTTCTCTGCATTGGCCGCTCTCATGGTATTCATGCTGAAGCCATGGTCTTTGGACAAAAATTTCTCTCATTCTTATCTGAACTCAAGCGCCGTGAACATGACTGGAAAGAAGCTAAGCATGAACTCACGGGTCAGCTCTCAGGTGCAGTTGGAAATTATACTGTTGTAACTCCTGAGCTTGAAGAATCAACGTTGAAAAAACTGGGCCTCAAAGTCGAAGCAGTATCAACCCAAGTTATTCCACGGGATCGTTACGCCAAAGTGATCTCCATTGGTGCACTTATGTCTTCTTTGTTTGACCGCATGGCCACTGAGTTTAGACTACTTCAGCATTCAGATGTGGATGAGTTGCGAGAAGGTTTTTCTAAAGGGCAGAAGGGATCATCCACCATGCCTCATAAGAAAAACCCTATCTCAAGTGAGAATATTGCAGGCCTCTCGCGCGTGCTTAGATCTCACATAACCCCTGCTTTAGAAAACTGTGCCCTCTGGCATGAGAGAGATATATCTCACTCAAGTGTTGAGCGCATGATGCTTCCGGATCACTTTGGACTTTTGAGCTATGTTCTTCGGCGTATGAAAAATGTGGTTGAAAATTTAGTCATTGATCGAGAGAAGATTGAAGCAAAGGTTGAAAGCAATGAGAAGATTTATTCAAGTTATGTGCTTCACCAGTTAATTCAGAATAATCCTCAGGCTAAGCGAGAAGATTTGTACGAAGCGGTTCAAGGTGCATTCTTTAAATCTAAGACTAAAGATGAGCTCAAGCAAAATCTAGTGACTGACCTTGATGGTAGAAAACTTAAGCATGAGAGTGCGAAGTGGATTGATTTCAAGTTTCTAAAAGCTCATTATCTTGAGCAGTTCAAGAAAATTGAGAAAAGAATCTAATCTACTAGGCACTTTTTCGACAATTGCTTCTTTTTCTAGATCTGCTACAATTTAAAAAATGGTGGGGTATCACTAAAACCTTGCAGGGAAATTGGCTTCTACCCCATCAGAAACGTACTCCGAATTCTCGAAGAGTTTTCGTTTCTAGTGCAGCAATCATTCCAAAAAATTTTAGCTTTAAGCCTTTGGAATTTCGGCGCCGGCGAAGCTTTGCATTATCTTAACGTCTTAAGCATTGGAACGTGCTTATCACCTCTTCAAGAGAGTCTCGTGCTTTTAATCACTTACATCTCGGTGATATGTCGATGTTTTGTACATCACTAGCATTTCTACAATCAAAAGTTCTTCAATAACTAAGTAGTCTAAAATAGTCCTATGCACCTGATTATATTATTTTTACTAACTGCTTATTCAACTTGGGCCCAGGTGAGCCTCCCCCCTGATTTATCTACAATAGCAGAAGCTCATCCTTATGAAATATCCAAGAGTCGCAACTTCAATTTAGCTTTAATCAATGGTTACTGCGACAGTGGTAATGTTGTAGATCGCAGGACTGCACTCACGGCTATTAACTTTTTCCAATCACGTCTTGATCCCAGTATTGAGCAAGTTAAGAGGCATTTGGCTGATGTCGAAAACGACTCATTAGAATTATTCGAGAAAAAACTCCCACTTGAAATTCAGCTTTCTGTTGATGGAGATGAGGAATGCATAAACGCCACAACATTCGATAACCTGATAAAAATGCCTATAATTAAAGGCCACGGCATGCTCGAGCGGATACTAGAAATATTTCAGCACGAAATAGGTCACACTGTTGCGGAAGCGCACTCTTTTCAAAATGAACTTTATTCTGAAGCGATAGCAGATATGATGTCGCTGATTCTTCGTCACAAACCAGGTGTGCTTGGTGGCATAGGTAATAGTGAACTTATGAGATTCGAGCATTTCATTAGTCTGGCTGATACAGACCCAATTGCACTCTCTAAGGAGACAGGAGTCATTCTCAATGCCATTCCATTTATCGCTGAAAGGATGAAATATATATCACAATGTATGTCTTCAGAATGGGGCCGGGATTTTTCTAGGTCTCTAAACCAAGATTTTCTCTACTATAGCGGGTTTGGTAAGTATGAAATTTCATGCTGGCTTATGAGTAATATCTTTTCAAATTCACAATCACCTTATGAAGATATTAAAAAGATTTGGGGAATTTTATTGCAATCTCACAACGTTGGTATTTCTATCGCTCAAGAATTGATGAGCGCCCAGATATCAATTCCAGAGCTTGAAATAAATCAAGCGTTGTCACAAAATCTAAATCTCTCCTTGAAGCAAGACGAATTGAAATTGAGTCTTGTGGGGAATGAAAAACTATTATTAGATTCGAAAAAATCACCTTTGATAATAACAATTCATAAGAATGGTGTTCTTGCCGAATTATTTGAATATCCATCTTACAGTCATCCTGAGATGACGAAAATTGAGGCGTGCTCGAACATCAAGTGTTACTGCCCTAATGATCAGGTGACTATTAAAGTATTTGTTAAAAAACACAACTACAATTATCAGAGCATTGAGATACCCAAGATGGAGAGCTGTTATGAGATCTATTAGCTCTAATATTGAATCGAGAAACAAAACTTCAAATCTCACCTAAATTTATTTTCTTAAGTTCTTATGTTCCGCTACTAAGCTGGCCACGACTCCCGGGTCAGACAGAGTCGAAATATCTCCTAACCCTTCATATTCAGCTGCAGCGATCTTGCGCAGAATACGGCGCATGACTTTGCCTGAGCGGGTTTTAGGCAATCCCTTCGTGATATGAATGATATCAGGAGCAGCAAAGCGTCCAATTTTTTCTCTGACCACATCCTTGATACTTTCCATCAGTGCAGGATTGTTTTTCTTCTCATCATAAAGAATCACATAGGCATACACTCCAACACCTTTAATATCGTGAGGCATTCCCACAACAGCTGCTTC
>CAMDDI010000120.1 GCA_945890905.1 Bacteriovorax stolpii | reverse complement strand
GGTAGGAGGTCAGTGCTTACGGCGGCTAGAGAGCAGTATGGAAGAATGGGCGTGTGATGAAGGTATTAGAAACAGAAATGGATATATGAAAATTGAAAACCCTAATTGAATGAGTTGAGAAGTATCCCGGGAATAAAAACAGGGGCAAGGAATGGGAAAAAAGTCGTGGGAACCAGAGAATTTAATTTATAAGTATGAATTTATTGAAGCTGAAGAATTTAGAAAATTGATTGAGGAGACAGTAGAAATCATTTATAGTGATTTTTGCCAGCTCCCAGAAGATTCATTTTATTGCGCGTCTAACGATGATTTCAAACCGTTAACAAAAGCAGCATAAGATGAAGAAGAATCAAAATCTCCGCATTGCAATTTACATTCGAGTCAGCACCGAAGAGCAAACTTTAAATCCTGAAGGTTCACTAAGAAGCCAAGAACAGCGACTTCGCGAGGCCGTAGAGTGGAGAAATAAAAACTCTAGCTTCGGGGAGATTACCGGAGTCTACATCGATGCTGGGATTTCAGCGAAGGATATGAACCGACCTAGACTTCAGGAAATGCTTCGCTCGATCAGACAAAAAGAAATTGATCTTGTCATGGTCACAGAAATCTCACGTCTCTCCCGAAATATGAAGGACTTCTTGGGGATGTGGGAAATGATTCAAGATCATGGCTGTAGCGTTATGAGTCTTCGTGAAGACTTCGATACAACCACTGCCGCTGGGGAAATGCTCCTCTTCCAGATCATGAACTTTGCACAATTTGAACGCAAGCAATGTTCGGAAAGGGTGACGGCCAATATTATTTCAAGAGCGAGTCGTGGTCTTTATAACGGTGGGCCTGTTCCTTTGGGATATAAACTCATGCCCGAAAAACATGGATACCTTGCCATCGATGAACAACATGCCACCACGATCAAGGTGATCTTTGACACTTTCTTAAAAGAAGGAAGCCTGACTTCTACAGCGAGGTGGTTAAATGAAAATGGATACCAGTCCAAGAAGTTCATGGAAGGTGGCGGTGGGAAAAAGCGACTTGGGCATTTCTACATTGATAACTTACACACGATTCTAAGGAACAAGGCCTATCTAGGAGTCAAAACCTACAAACTCAGAGATGAACTGAAGGAAGTGCCGGCCATGTGGGAGGCCATCATTGAACCGAATACCTTCAAGCGAGTTGGTGATCTCTTGAGCAAGAATAAAAACAAGCTAAAGCCACAATCTGAAAACTCTAGGCACTGTTACATGCTTAGTGGGATTAGTTTCTGCAAGTGTTGTGGAGATTCTTTACCGGGGAAGACGGCAACGGGAAGGAGTACTAGGGTCTTTTATTACGAGCATGGATGGGCGACCAAAAGAAACGCAGGACTCTCAAAAAAACTTCTTACCTGTGAACCTAAAAGAGTTTTAGCAAACAAGATCGAACCTCTTGTCTGGCAGGAAGTTTCGAAGTTTTTGACCAGTCCGAAAATGTTGGAGGAAATGAGAAAGGAAATTGAGATCAAAAGCAAAGGTGATGAGGGGCTTAAAGAACGGGAGAGACTGAAAGCAAAAATCTCTGGGATGAATTCTCAGCTGGATGCACTGACCGAAAGACTCTCTATGCTTCCTAAGGCGGTGTCCCCGACTTCATTCTTTAAGCAGATGGAAAAAATTGAGTTAATGAAACAAGAACTGGAAGGCAGGCTTTTAGAAAGTAATAGAACGGCTTTCTCCTCAGTCAAACGAATCGTCCACACCGAAACCTTTGAACGTTTCTCAGACCATTGGAAGCTTGTTTTGAGCGGAGCAAATGATGAGATGAAGAAAAAAATCATTCATAAGTTCATTCGGAGAATTGAAGTTGGAAAAAACGAGATTACGATTCACTGGTTGATTGATGAAGATCATTACAAAACGGAGTTGGCCTTAACGGCCAACTCCCGATTAACAGGGAAAAATCAAAAAATGTTCGGGGTCGCTGGTTCGTACAGCTTGATTAATGGCGCACCCTGAGAGATTCGAACTCCCGACCAATTGGTTCGAAGCCAACTACTCTATCCAGCTGAGCTAAGGGTGCGTTGCCGTTAAATTTAGCTCAGGCGCTGCCTTCTTGGCCAGTGCAAGAGCTAAGTTTAAGTCTATTTTTGAGGAGTTTTTTCGACGTTTAAGAGCTCATCGACTTCTTCCACGTCAAATTCAGTTAATCCGTAAGGATTATCTTTAGAATTGAGGTCTTCGTCCACATAACGCTTACCAAGATTTTCTTCGATTTCATCCAGAGAATCCTGATCAGCTGAGCCGTTTTTCTTCTCGATGTTATTGAGATCTTCCCCTTCAAGGAGCTTATCTTCATCTAGTTTTGCGTCGTTTAAGATGGTTTCAGCGTTCTCGATTTCATTTTCTAGACGCTCAAGAGATTTAAGATCGCGCTCAGAATCTTTGATCACTGACTTCTCACGCTCTTGTCTCTCTAACTCTGCTAACTCATCTTCTGTGAGCTCAATTTTGTCAGCTTGCTTTAACAGATCGTCGTTCATGTTATCAAGATTCAGATCAACATCGAGCTCTTCTAGGGCCTTCCCGCCGATCATGTCTTTCTCGCCACTGACTTTAGCATTCTTAGCACTTTGTTCTCTTAAGTGTTCTTCTTTGGTTTTGGTAAGGGCGATATCGCCGGTGTAGAAATCCCGGCGAGACTTAGTTACAAGCCCAGTAGCAAAGTTATCAGTCAGAGTAATCACAGTGATCTCACCCATTTTGTAGGTAGGCTGATCGGTGATATTTTTATTGGTTAAGCGATCTTTGAATCCGTAAACGTCAAAGACGTTCCCCATCTCCACCCCATCTGCGCGACCTCGGTCAAGGAAGACGACATCACCAAATCCAACCATAAGTTGCTTCGGTTGAAATGAAGCGATAATGCCGGCTTCGATTAAGCGAGAGTTATAAGTATGAGTGATACGATCGATTTTAGGCGTATAGGCGGTGATTCTATCGCCACGTTGAGGAGTTCCGGAAGTTTCAAAGAACTCCACTTCCCACTTATCTTCCATCTTACGGAGAATCTTAATCTGACCCACGATGGTATATTTGTAACCTTCACGATCTGATTTAGGATGCTTAACTTTTCCGTCTGCAGAGTAAACAGAAAATTTATCACCGGGAAGCACATTAATAGTCTCATCAAATTTTACGTAAGCCTTATCAAGCTTGGTGAAGAAAATGTTTTCATCTGGCCCGTTAACGATAGATCCAAAATCTTGGACGATGTTGGTAGAAACAAAAGTTGAGAGGTAATAGCCTTCTTTGAAGGAATAAAATATTCTTGATCCCTTATCAAAACCAGTTGAATCGTAATTTTTTGGAATCACAATTCCGAAATCACTCTTAGGGGGATCGTAGTTTTCATATTCACGATTCAGTGACTGCTCACTGGCCTTGGCGAGATCTTCCATGGTTTCTTCAGAAGCATATTGGAAATACACACCCTGATTTGAAAGTGAATTTTTCTCAGTTAACCAAGAAGGAATTGCGTTATCACCAAAGTTCGCGAGATCTGATGAATTGCTATTTCCCGTAGAACCCGGATCAGCATTGATTTCATCTTCAGTGAAAATCCCAAGCTTAAATTCTGGCGCTTGATTTCCACTTCCCGTTGTAAACGAGAGGACCATTCCTGGTTCAATGTAATGAGGATTTACGATGAAGGAGTTAAGTGACCAAATTTTTGGATAGTAGAAACCAGATCCGAAAATTCTTTTTGAAATCTTAAAGAGCCAGTCATCTTTTACAACGGTGTATGAATCAACTTTAGCGGCCGTGGCCACTTCGTTCCATTCATTATCTGAAATTTGTCCCTGAATGTTTTGAGCGATGGATAGAAGATCTCTCTCCTCCCGGCCCACATCAAAGACATCAGTCTGAGAAGCTTTGGCCTTTTTGGCCGTAGCAGCTTCTTCTTTTTTCTCTTCAGTTTTTTTAGGTTCAACTTTCTCAACCAGAACTGGAGCATCTTCAATGGGTTTGAGTTCTTCTGAATCCATATCACTCTTCAGGGCCTCTAAGTCATCAGCCGTTGAAGTGGACTCTGAAGGTGAGTCAGAAATTGTTGAAGGTATGGTCGGTGTTGATTCAAGAGGCTCAAGAGCTTCTAGAGTATCGATATTTTCAGTTGTTGTTGGAGCCGGTGTTGCCGGTTCTTCAACCACGGCTTCAGCATCTGCTTTTTCAAGTGATTCAAGATCAACAGTATCGGAAGTGAGAGTTTCTGGTTCAGGCGATGTTGAAGGAGCTTCCGCTGGAGTATCGCTTACAGGCTTTTCATCTAGGAGTGCCTGAAGATCTTTATCATCTAAATCCTTATCTTGAGCAATCACTCCCGGTGAATTCACCAGGAGTGCCAAGACGATAAAGATGTTAAACTCTTTTCTCACTAAAAAACCTAATCCTTAGTTTGCTTCAAATACGTCTTTTAACATGGACGAATATTGATCTTTTTTAGCTGGTATGCTGAGTTTATCACTGCATACTACAGCGTACTTAAGAGCGTCTAAGACAACTCCTGAATAAGAATTTTTATTGATGATGTCTTCAAACACTTGAAGAGCTAGATCATATTGTTGGCGACTGAAGAGCAGCTCCCCAACTTGAAGCTTGGCCCGGGCCTTCACGGAAGGCACGCCTTGGTTTTCAAGTTGTTGGAAAATTTTTGTCGCTTCACCAGGGTTAGAAGCTTTGAGAGCAAGACCTCTGCGATAAAGATTTAATTGCTCTTCAACGTCAGCAGAAACTTGTGGTCCACCACGGCCAGCTGCACCGGCCACAGCTGCGGCAGCAGCAACATTCGGGTCAGGAAATACACTTACTGTTTCTGTTTCAGCATTAGGTGAAGTTTGCGCGAAATTTTCAGTTTGTGAATTTTGCAATTCATCGACGAGAGAAGATTTTCCGTTAGTAGGATTTTCTTTAAGATTTTCATATTTCTTAGAAAGCTCTTCGTACTTCACGAGTAATTGATCATACTGTTCACGAGGAACAGGACGCATCGAACCTTTCATTTGCTTTTCGTCATCGTCAACCAGCGAGCGTTGAAGATCGCGGTACCATGAGCACGAAGTGCTAATGACAAGTAATGACGCGAGTGCCGAGATATATGTAAACTTCAAAGCGTCCTCCGTGACATAACTTCTTAAATTTTTTGACTTTCACTCTCTTTTATTTTAATTCCTTATCTCCCTTAGTCAAGGAATCTATGACACCGACCTATCAAGAGACTAAACAGCTCTACTACTGCATTCTTCGCATGCCGAAAGACGATGCCTATTTTGTGTATTTTACTTTCGAATCTAATGAAGGGATTTGCTTCTACTCAACACTAGATGAGTCTCTAAAGGGGCAGTATAGGGACATGGAAGTGAGATGCCCGATCGAAATGAAAGGGCCTCTCTTGGAGCTAATTTCAAGACTCCAGACGGAAATCCGCCTGGATATCATTGAAGAAAAAATTATCCAAGACGCTTAAATATTTCCAAAACATCTTGGTGATGAGTCTTAGTATCCACTTTATGCATAACGTGGATGATGGTTCCTTCTTTATTGATCAAGAAGCTTTGACGAAGAATTCCCATAAATTCACGGCCCATGAACTTCTTCATGCCCCAAGAACCATAATCTTCAGTCACTTTGTGGTTTTCATCTGAGAGAAGAGTGAAGTTTAATTTCTGCTTTTCTTCAAACTGCTTTAATTTTTTAACAGGATCAGCGCTAATGCCCAGAACGGTGATTTGGGCCTGCTCTAAATCAGCTTTTGAATCACTCAAACTACAGGCCTGAACGGTACAACCTGGAGTCATGGCCTTGGGATAAAAATAAACCACAACATTTGTTCCTAAAAAACTCGCCAGTGAAACTAAGTTTCCATTTTGATCAGGCAGAGTGAACAGAGGAGCTTTATCCCCAACTTTAGGAATTCTTGAATTAATGACTTCTGCTGATTGAGTTTTTGGAGCTTTTACAGGAGTAATTTTCTTTGTAGTCACTTTTTTAGCAACCTTTTTTGTTGCGACTTTCCTAACAACTTTCTTTGCGACTTTTTTAGTGGCCACTTTTTTGGCTGGCTTCTTGAACACTTTTTTAGCCACTTTTTTTGAAGTTTTTTTAGCAACTTTCTTAGTTGTTTTTTTTGCAACTTTCTTGGTAGCTTTTTTCTTGGCCATAATTTTCTCCTAGTTACCACTTATCTCTAAGGGATCTGATTTTGATAAACAAGTCTCGCTCAAGTTCGCCCGCATCCTCAACTGAATTCACACCAACTCCCAGCTTTTGTCGAATCTCTTGGGAATTTAAACGAAAATAGGGATTCACTTTGAAATCATCTCCCAGTTTCTCGGCCCGCCTGTTCTCAATAGGCTGATCTTTCACCTTGATAAGTGCTTCCTGAATGCATTTGTTTTCTGGCTCAAGGGTTTGAGCGAACTCAAGATTTTTTTGAATATAATCATGTCCCGGGTAAAGTAGCAGATCTGCAGGTAAAGCCACCATGAGCATCATGGTAGTTTCATAGAGTAGATTGACGTCTCCACCGTTTTTACAGTTACCTACTCCCGCATTAAAAAGAGTGTCCCCAGAAAAAAGAGCTTTAACCAGATTCTTTTCTTTAAGCAGAAAGACTTGATGATCCAGAGTGTGGCCAGGGGTTGCGAGACTCTCCAGCGCGAAATCAGGATTCAATTGAATATACTCAGAGTTTCCGAGTGATCTAATGGGACTTCCAAAAGCATCTTTTAAAGGCCGGTTTCCACGAATATGATCAAAATGCTGATGGGTATTTAATATTCCGTTCAAGACGAGTGAGTTTTTTTTGATATAATCGATCATGGGCCGCGCTTCAAAGGGATCAACCACCCACGACTCTCCAGTTTTATCATCATAGATAAGATAACTAAAATTTCGGAGATCGTTGTAAGCGTAAAACGTTTTTACCTGGATCATATATGACCAACCTTTTTAGCTACTACACTCAAGTGATTTTCATTTCCATGATTGTCATTAATCATCTCACGGAAGTTTATCTGGCACGGCGCCAGCAAAATGCACTTCGCCTTCATCAAGGTGCGGTTCCGCCGGAATTCAATTCCTACCTAAACCTTAGCGAACATCAAACAGCTCTTCGATACGCAACCGCTAAATTAAACTATTCTCAGGCCCATTTAGTTTGGGATGCCATTCTTTTATTTTATTGGTTTCCTTTTCGTGGTTTAGAAAAGCTATATATGAGTTTACCAGACTGGGGAATTCACCGTGAAGTGGCCTTTCTGGGTAGCTTTGTACTGATTGGATTCTTGCTGAATCTGCCGTGGTCAGTCTTTTCAACTTTTGTCATGGAAGAAAAATTTGGATTTAACCGCTCGACTCCTAAGCTCTTTATCCTTGATCGCGTTAAAGGAATTGCTTTGGGAGCACTGATTGGATTTCCATTAATTTACGCTCTCATTATTCTCTACAATGCTACGGGAAAATGGTGGTGGGTTTTAAGTTTTATCGGTCTCACGACTTTTCAATTTATCTTGGTTTGGGCCTACCCTACTTGGATAGCCCCTCTCTTTAATAAATTTAAACCCCTTGAAGAGAGTGATGTGAAACAAGGAATTGAGAAACTTGTGTCCACTGCTGGTTTTCAGGCCAATGGTGTTTTTGTGATGGACGCTTCTAAACGCAGCTCTCATGGGAACGCCTACTTCACAGGATTTGGAAAAAATAAGCGTGTGGTATTCTTTGATACACTTTTAAAAGATCTGCAAGTCTCAGAAATTCTCGCGATTCTGGCCCACGAGCTTGGTCATTTAAAACTCAAGCACATTCCTAAATCCATGGTCACCTCACTGGTAATATCATTCTTAGGTTTTTGGCTCATGGGATATGTTGCTACGGAGAATTGGTTCTTTAGCGGACACTTTGTTCGCATTCATTCAGTATCTGCACTGGTTTTAATCTTCACTCAGTGCATTCCCATATACACCTTTTGGTTTACTCCCATTGGTTCATGGATATCTCGAAAAAGAGAATTTGAAGCGGATGCTTATGCGGCCAAGGAAACTCGTGCTCAGGATTTAGTTTCAGGACTCCTTAAACTCTATCGCCAGAACTCAAGTCCAGTGGTGACAGACTCGGTGTATTCAACTTTTTACCATTCTCATCCTCCCGCTTTGGAGAGAATCAAGCGTCTTGAATCACTCGAAAGATAGACCAGTAAGTGATTGTCTTAAGTAATTTAGGTAGGGCTTGCGGTACTTATCTATTTCATTGTGAAGCTCATGGTAGCCACCAGTGAAAACCTTGAGCTGAGCATTCTTTTCGATCTCCGTAAAATACTTAATAAGAAGTTTAGGGTTCACAAGCTCATCCTCAGTTCCGATGGAAACAAAAAGTGGGCAGTCACATCGCAAAGGGCGCGAGAAAACATCTCGGGAAGTTTTTAATAACTCTACATAGAGTCGCAAATGGATTTTCAAATGATTGAGTTCATCTTTGATGTAACTCTCGTACACACGGCTATCGTGAGAGAGCCGTCGCAAATTGAGCATTCCTCCCAAAGCTAGGGATGGTACTTTCTGAAGTCCTTCAAAAAGTAGAACTGGAGAATTGGCGAAAATTGAGCCCAGGAGACCGGGTGCTGCCACTGCAGGAGAACTTAGGTACACTTTTTCGGGGTAGAAATCCTTGGCCGCCATATTCTGCACATAGTCAGCAGTAATAAGACCTCCCATAGAATGACCAAACAAGGTGTAATTCACCATATTAAAATCTTTCTTCAAGAAATCGATCACGGCCTGAAGGTCTTTGGAAAAAAATTTAAAATCCTCAACAAAGGCCGCAGTTCCCCCACTTCGCCCGTGACCGCGCAAATCATAGATCGCGATATTAAAATTTTGTGAGAAGAGCTTGAGGATGAACTCGTGCCTCTCTAAATGCTCCCCGAGGCCGTGGGTAACGATCAACCATTTCGAGCATCCCGTTTCACGGATCAAACATTTCAGAGGAGTTCCATCAAAAGAGATGATGTCGCGATATTCTTTATTCACAAAAAATCCTTTAAGCAGGCCCAGGTTCTGTTATAATTTTCTTATGTATTGCCCAGTATGTTTTCAAAATACCTTAAAAGTGCGCTCCAGTGGAGTGGCAAAGATGTCGTTCAACGGTAAATCTCGAGCAACTTCTTTGTTCACCTATAATCTCCAAAAAGAGACTCAAGAGCAACTACTCGCCAAGCTTAGAGAGAAGGTTGTGGATTTTTTTAGTTTCTACTCAGAATTCAACAATAAAACTCCCATCAAAACTTTTGAAGCTTTCTCAGGTGACTTTCAATGCACCAATGGCTGCAAGATTGACATGATGAGCACAAAAGTCAGTGTGGTGGGTGTTCTCTTCAGTGCCACCTTGGTGAAGGCCGTTCTGGTTGAAGAGGGGAAGAAAT
>CAMDDI010000119.1 GCA_945890905.1 Bacteriovorax stolpii | reverse complement strand
ATTGGAAGAGTATGGTTCAACTCTATGAATGGAATCTTAAGCCTTATGAGAGACTTCGGGCACGTGAGCGTGAGATTGAACTTTTAGATCAGACGAAGGTGAAGCCACTTTTGTATGAAGTCGCAGAGGGGTATCGTTGGCTTCAGAAGTTTGATGACGCCAACAGGATTTTTACTAAACTCTTACTTTATAATGATCCATCGCTCACGGACAACATCGCCAGCTACTACTCATCAACTGGACAAGTGGAGAAAGCTCTGGAGCTTATGAAGAAAGCTGCAGGTCAAAGTAAAAATCCGATCTATTACAGATGGCTCGCTGAATATGCAGAAGCCACTAAATCCTACCCAGAGGCCAATGAGTATTATCGTCTTGCACTGACTGGCGCCCTGGGAACTCCATTTAAAGAATCACAAGTGGGCACTTATAATAAGAATCTTCTTTTCAAGAATATCTTTTTTTTGCAAAGGATGAATCTTAACTATCAAAAAAATAACGAGCCTAGAAAGAGCGAAGAGCTTTTGACAAGTCTCTCAGGTATTTTTCCAGAGGAACTGCTCTTGAGCTATGATCTAGGATATTTCTATCTGGAAAATGGTCAACCTGAAAAGGGCTATGATCTTTTCAAAAAGCTAGAATTGCGTGAAAAGAAGCCAGACCAGCTTTTGAATATTTGTGAAACCTATGCTTCGCTAAAATATGATCAAGACGCTCACCAATGTTTACTTCGCTTAACAGAGATGCATCCAGACAATAGCCGTTATCTTGAAGCTCTTTCTGAATCTTATCTGCGACTTGGTGAGAAAGTGAAGGCCTTACGGATCCTTGAAAGAATCTTACGCCTTGAAGGTGAGACAAGCTTTATCCTGCAAGAATATTATCCTATCGCTCAAGGAATAAGTCCTGTTATGAACGATGCGGGAACAAACTTCTTAAGGAAGAAGGCTATCCACCGAAAACAATTATCGGCTGAACAATTATATGAGCTTAAGTTACGGATAATTTCTCTTCAGCAAGATGTGGGAGAAGGGGATAAATCAGAATCGGTTCTCAAATCTCTTATCGCAAAATATCCAAAACGTTGGCAACTACGTAAACAATTGGGCTATCTCTATCTTAATCAGAAAGATTATGAAAAAGGTTATGAGCAATTTATAGAAGTCTTAAATTTAAGACCTGATGAGCAGGAATCCCTCTACGTAATGGCCGAAAAAGATTTCTTAGAAAAAAAATACGAAGAGTCTTTTCAAAAATTACAAAAACTCGATCCAGGTCACGTGCAAAATCAGTTGGCCTTCCGTGAGGAAGTTTATTTTGTGTCTGGACATAAACCTGAATACGAAAGTTTCTGTCTTAAATATGGACGTGAATTTAAAGAACTTGAGCTTCGCTGCCGCTTTAGAGTGGGAGATAAGAAAAGTGCTGCGCAGGATTTGGAAACTCATCTTAAGGATAAGTCTGATAATCACCCCATGCGGCCTACACTAATCAGTTGGTTACTTGAACTGCATGAAACTGATCGTGCCGCAGCTGAATTTGACCGACTAAAATCTTCACACCAAGGATCTATCGAGGAAAAAAACTTAGAAGCCCAGCTAATTGAACTCAGAGATTTTATACGGCTTCGTCGGGCCTGGATCATCAGTGGCAGTAGCGACCAAGTCATGATGTCTAATTACGCTTATAACCTCTCAAGCCTTGATGTACTTAAAAAACTCAATGGACCCGGAGTGGGCTTGTGGACAGAGCATCTTCATTCAGACCGTGAATTCACTTTGATTTCTCCTTATTTCTATTACGGCGCAGAACTTGGCGAATTAAAAATAGGACCAACTTTTAACAGCGGCAGTAAAGAATTGAGTACACCTTTCTTTGTAGATGTTAGTTCATTCAAATATCGCAAGTTTTTTGTAAATCTTCATTACGAAAATTCACGTCCCGAATTTCAACTCAAAGAACTTTTAATTGAGAAAGTGGCCTTCAGACGATCGACATCACTATTTCTGAGTTATCACGAAGAAGAAAGTTATCATTTAGATTTTTCAGTCACTAATAATAGATATACATTCAATAACGAGCATGGAAATGATTTTCAATATTATTCAGAATTATTGAAGAAAACCCCTTGGTCGGATAAGTTTCATGTTGGTGCGAGTGTTTTTGCTCTGAATCTCACCACCAATGGACAAAATGTTGAGCGCTTGCATATTCAAAAATCTCTGGCCTACTATGCCGTGGTTCAATACGCCAATGCCTTCTTTAAGCGCCGCTACTTTGAATGGAACTATCTGGCCAAAGCTTCAATCGGTGGTGATGAAGAGCGTAGTATTGGATTTGCTGAAGCCTTAAACTTTAGATTACAAACTGAATATATGATCAATGACCAGAAAGGTATCCAGCTTCTCGCTGAATACTACAAAGAATCCTACTTGGCCCTCATCAATAAGATGACAATCCTGGGGATCAACTTTTTTTACTATTTTTAGGAGTTCTATGGAAAGTTCTACCATTTTAGTGGTTGATGATTCGAAAGATTTTCTCTTCCTTTTAAATTCACTCCTGAAATTTCATAAAATCAAAGTGGATGGTGCGAGCAGCGCAGATGAGGCAAGTAAGCTTTGCAAAGATCGTCAGTATGCTTTAATAATTTCTGATTACATGTTGGAAGGGTTAGATGGACTTCAATTTGCCCAGATAATCCGTTCTGAAGGTCCTAATATGGATACTCCAATGATTCTTATCACTGCCAAAAATCTTGAGTCAGAGGAACTCACTACTCTTAACCGTTTGGCGCTTACTTATATCAAGAAACCAGTGATGCCAAATGAGCTTTACCGAAAAATTACAGATATATTAGGTAGGAAAGTGTGAATAAAAAGCTTTTTAAAAATCGTAATGCCATTCTAGAATTCGGGGTAGCAGCCTTGGTTTTAATCGATGTTTATCTTCTGAAAGGAAGTTTTGCATACCAAGATTTAAATCCCAATCCTTATTTAATCCTATCGGTTATTCTTTCTTCTATTTATGGACTGCGGATGGCGTTTATGTCTGTGGCCGTTTGTAGCGCTGCCTATTTAATAACATTGCACTTAAATCTTAATTATCAAGAGATAGAAACACTTTTTGATTTCACTTATCTCTCAACTCCCATTTTTATGGGGATTTCTTCAGTTATTATTGGAGAACTCCGTCAGCGCAGTTTGAGTCGCATCATGATCCTTGATCAAGAAATCAATATGAAAACAAAGAATCAAGATTTTTTAATTCAAAAGGATTCTCTTCATGAAAAAGAAATCTCTGAGTTGAAAAAAAGATTGGTGAGTAAGCTTGATACCGTTCGATCTTTTTATGATATCGCTACATCATTTCATTCTGTTGAAGAAGATGTTCTTTTAAAAAACTTCATTTCGGCTTTGGTGCGCTCATTAAAAACGGATAAGATTGTAATATATAAGGTTCATGAAACTGGTCAGCATATTCGCCTTGCTGCTCAAAGTGAAGGGTACACTTTTCCTTTAGAGATTCTTTACTCCGAACTCGATCCTCTATCAAGAGCGGCCCTGACTCAGAAAAAGATCAGCACCATCCAAGACGTCTTTCTAGATAAGAATCTTGCTGTCAAAGAAACGGTTCTTATAAGTGTGCCACTTCTGATTGAAGGCAATTTAGAGTATCTTGTTTCCATTTATGAAGTACCCTTTCTCGAGTATATTCCTTCAAACTTCAAGATGGTGGATCTCTACGGTAAGTGGCTATCATCTTCTTTGGTTTACGGACGCCTTTATCACCATTCCATGAGTAATAATGTTTGGAATGAACAACTTCAGATTTATCATTATAAGTTTTTCAAAGATCACATTGATGATGAGTTCATGCGTGCCAAAACGTTTCAACTACCCTTAACAGTTCTACGTGTTGGTTTGAAAAATACTGGGGCGATGTCGGAATCAAAAGTTTTCCATATCAAGAAAATTGTTTGTGGCTTGCTTGCTCAGTCCGTGCGAAGTCTGGATTATATTTGCGAAGGTAAAGACGATGAAGATTTTTATGTGATTTTTCCCGTCTTCGATTCTGTCGGAGTTAAAAATATCTTAAGTAAAGTTCAAAATGAGTTTAAGCTTCTTGGTTTGAAAGGAGATCATGATCAGCAGGTAGGGCTAGAGTCTAATCTCGTAGAATGGAATTCTAATATGCAGTCCGTTCAAGAATTTGCAGGAGATTTTCTCTGAAATACCAAATTCTTTTCCTCTCAATTCTAAAGTCGGCCGTCATCCTGTTCTTTTGGAGCGAATCCAGAGTCAATATTATACTTTTGTTCAACTTACTTTCAAGTTTACTGATGTCTTATTACTACTACCGTAAATCTCATTCTCCCTTTCATACCACCTTTTTAGTTGTTGTTGAGACTTGCTGTCCTGTTTTCTCAACACTTGGTTTCTTGATCTATCCCGTGGTTCATCTCATAATGAAGAAGTTCTATGAGAAAACAATTAACCACAGCTTTAGACTTCCTTTTGGGGAAGAACATTACCGGGATCATATGCATCAGAACCGGTTTCAGATTACAAGTGAGTTTACCGCTTCAAAATCTCAAGAGATTCTATATGACTCTGCTCAGATTGAGCCTTTCTTAGATATTATTGAAGGGGATGACATCGAACTTAAGATTAATGCCATAGGAAAGTTGGCAGCTGTAAGAACTAAAGAAAGTATCTCGTTGCTAAAAGTTGCTCTAGAAGATCCCAATTATGAAGTAAGATATTTTGCAAGTAATTCTCTCACGCTTATGGAGAAATCCATTATCAGTGAGATCGAAGCCTACAATCAAAATATTTCTCGTTTCATTAGCGATGCTCAGAACTATACTCTACGGGGTCTTGCCTATTTGAATATGTACTACCTGGGGATTATTGATAAAACCATTGGACGAGTTTTCCTCGAACAGGCGCTTTCTAATTTTCACTACTCACTGCAAATCAATCCGGATCAGAAATATCTATATGTTAAAATTCCCGAAGTTTATATTTATCAGAAAGAGTATGAGAAAGTTCTGGAGATCATTCCTTCCATTCTTGAACGCAAACTACCTCCAGAGGAGGAAATTAAAGTACTCTTTTATAAAGCTGAAGCTCATTTTAATTTAAATCAGTTTCACGAACTAAAAATAGACTGTCGCCAAATTGCTGGATCACCCGTGAAGGTTCCCCTCATGCAAGAATCGGTCGCTCTTTGGGGGACTTTCTCATGAGCGGTGAAATGATTAAAAAGATAGTAAGTTATTTAGAGTCACCGCTTTACTCCGATCGTCTAAAAGGCACAGAACTTCTCCATTCTTTGGTAGATCCACAGGACATCTTAGCTTTTCATGAGTATGCTGAAGAAACAAATAACTATGGACTTAGACTTTCTCTGCAGCGTTTCCTCTATCTATTACTCCAAAAAGAAAATGAAACTCTGTGTGGACTCGCACTTTCTATTCTCTTCACTTATTCCAGTCTTCCCGAAAAAATCCTTAAGGATGAGAGTGAAAAAATGCTCGATGAGTTCATGGGAACACCAAACATGTTCCAGTACATGAAATTTTTGGCGATCAAAAAGTGCTGGCGAGCTCTGCCCACTAAAGAGCGCTATATGGCCACCCGTAAAATTGGCTCATTTCAATTAGTAGAAGTGTTTTCCCTGCTCCTCGATAATTTTAATTCAGGGGACGATAAACTCATCATCCTTACAATGGAAGTCTTTCGTCGCTTTGGCGACAAGCGGGCCAATCGATTTGTGAGACTCATCCTAGACAGATCAGACTCTGTACCACTCATCATTAAGGCCCTGCAAGTCATCAGCGAACTTGGATATTTCTTTGATCAGAAATACTTCAAGCAGTATATGAAGTCAGCTGACGAGTCTATTGAAGGTGCTGCCATTGAAGGGCTAGTTAAGTTGAAAAAAGACCGCGCACTCTCTAATGTGAAAGACTTTTTCAAGCACAGTACAACCATAGAAGCCAAAATTCGTGCTGTGGAAATTCTCAGTAAAAATCCCACTCAGCGAAGTATCTTGTCCCTGCTGGAACTCTGGCAGGAAGAAGAGCCTGGTCCAGTTGAGAATAAGATTGAGTCTCTAGTCAACGAGATTGAGGGACAAGGCAAACTTAATGCGATTTTAAGTTTCTATCCTAAGGCCAATGAGGTCATGGAACTTAAGATTATTTCCCTCCTCAATGAGATCCATCACAGCAAGTGTTATGAATTCTATACGAATGTAGTGAAAGAAAATAAAAATGCTCTTCTCACCATGGCTGCCATGGAAGCCATGGCCCACTATAACGATCCCCGAACAGTCTCTCTTTTAACTGGATTTTTAAAAGACCCTGAAGATCTGCTACATTACTACGCTCTTTCGGCTATCGTGAAGCACACTGATATTGATGTCATGAAGCTCCTCACGGATACAATTAGGCTTAAGCTCGATGAAGAACGCCATCATCACCAGCTCATTTTAAATGTTCTGAAAGAGCAGAAATTCTCAACAAATCTAAAACCCGAAGTTATCTCTTACGTGTTACTAAAACTGCGCTCATCCCAACGGGATAATCGATATTTGGCCTACTCAGTGGTGGGTAAGTTTTATAAAGATTTTAACATCACTGATATCTTTAATATCTATCACGATGAAAAAAATAATCTGGTTATCCGGGAAGCTCATAGGGTTTTTGCAGAAATTGCTTCAAGTAATCCCGATCTTCTTTTAGGAACCATGGTAGGGGAAGACCGCAAAATTTTAACTCTAGAAACCTTTCTTCATCACATCAATTTAAGTCAAGAGGTCGTCTCATCGCTGATGCTTAATAACTGCGATGACTCCATCTTCTTACTACAAAAGTTTCACCGCGCTGACTTTTGGAAATTTATCTACCCCTTTCTTCTCACAAATCAGCTAACCTTTGAGCGACTGACTTGGATTAATGTTTCTCACCTAACTTTTGAAGACTTTGCCGAAATATGGTCGTTTCACACCGATAGTTTGAACATGAGAAAGTATCTCCTTCAGTCCGTCTCAAGTTTTTCAGATCCTCGTTTTGGTGAGTTTATTTTGTCTGAATATTTAACTGGTAAAACTCCTGAGATGTATCCCTATGTCTCACGTTTTGTGAATGGACTAGTATGAGTGATGTTTGTTTAATTCTGGAAGGGACATATCCCTATGTTACCGGTGGGGTATCTAGCTGCGTTTATCAATTAATTAAGGCAACTCCCCACCTCAATTACAGTATTTTCTATATCGGTGCTAATCAAGAAGGCGTAGGTGAATATCGCTATCCCATTCCGGCCAATGTACGGATCATCAAGAAAGTTTTTCTGTTTGATTATTCTCTTGAAGGGAAGATGAAAAAACTTGGTCATAAATTTGATCCTGAGATGATCTTGAATTTCCATAAGGATATCCAGAATAAAACCACTAAAAGTTTTGGTCCAATCTTTGATAAATATTTTGATCCAGAGTCACGGGTTCTCGATCCTTTTGACTTTTTGCAGAGTGAAGAATCATGGAATCTCCTTGAGAAGCTTTATCAAAAACGCTTTAACCCCATCGATGCGCCATCATTTATTGATTACTTCTACACTTGGCGTTTTACCCATTATCCGATTTTCAAAATTCTCACTAGCGAGCTTCCTAAAGCTGATGTTTATCATGCCATGTGTACCGGTTACGCTGGATTGGCAGGGGTGATGGCCAGACATAAATTTCGACGCCCCTTTATTCTCACTGAGCATGGGATATATAGTCATGAGAGAAGAATTGAAATTCTTCAATCCCAGTGGCTCTACAACACTGACAACGACATCCGAGCTAGAAGACAACTTCCCATATTTAAAGACTGGTGGATTAAGGTTTTCGAATACCTGGGACTCTTGGCCTACCAACAAGCGGATCAGATCACCACACTCTTTGAAGGAAATCGGCAGAAACAAATTTCTATGGGCGCTCCACCTGAAAAAGCAAAACTCATTCCGAATGGAGTGGACTATCCTTATTTCTCAGGTTTGGCCAAACTGCCTCGCACTTCAAAGAGGCTCAACATCGCCTTAGTGGGAAGAGTTGTTCCTATTAAAGATATTAAAACCTTCATTAAGGCCATCGCATTTGTCAAAGAACGCTTCGATAACATTTCAGTGGAAGTTATAGGCCCCACAGAAGAAGATGAAGCCTATTATGCAGATTGCCTCCAGATGGTGACCATCTTAGGCTTAGAAGATGTGGTTAAGTTCACAGGCAAAGTGAACGTTGCAGATGTCTATCCGCGCCTAGATCTTTTGGTGCTCTCTAGCATCAGCGAAGGTCAGCCACTTGTTATCCTAGAAGCTTTTTGCCAGGGAGTTCCAGTTGTATCCACTGATGTGGGATCTTGCCGTGAACTTATTTTTGGAATGAATTCTGATGATAAGGCCTTGGGTGCCAGTGGAGATGTGGTGCCTTTTGGCCGTGCTGATTTAATGGGACAAAGTATTTTGAAATTGCTCACTGATGATAATTTACGAACACAAATGGGAGAGACTGCAAAAACCAGAGTTGAGGCTTACTATCAAGAGAAAATCTCTGTAGGTAATTACCTCAGTCTTTACAATGAGTTTTTTGCAGATCGTTTTTGGTATGGCAGGAATAGGATTTAGACTTAAGGGATATTTTTCAAGTGTAAGTCTGGGCGACAGGCTTAAGGGCTCACTGTTTTCAGTGATTATCTCCTGTGGTCCGTGGCTACTAACAATATTAACAATCGCATTCATTTCCACATGGGCCCAGCGGGATATTTCAGATCACGATCTGTTAGTTTTTAAATCCATCATCTCTTATAGTTTTGCCACTAGTTTAATTTTCTTCGGTGCCATGGAGATGCCCATTACTAGGTACTTGGCCGACAAGCTCTACCATGATGATAAATCAAGCTTTAAACATATCTATACCTTCATTATTCTTGCCACTGTGGCCTTTGGAACTTTTCTTGGTGGGATTTTTTATAGTTTCTTTGATTTTAAATTTTGGGAATCCTTGGGATGTATTGTTTTATTTTGCACTATTGTGGGAATTTGGCTTTCCATGATTTTTTTGAGTGCCGCTAAAAACTACAAGCTCATCAGTTATGGTTTCGTTTTTGGAAATGTTGTGACTCTGCTTGCAACTTACTTTTTCGGTAAGCAATACGGACTAACTGGTTACATTCTGGGTTATGTTGTGGGACAGATGTGTGTTTGTATTATTTTAATGGTCTCTATTCACTTGGAGTTTGCAGGTAAGGAGTATCAGTCCTTTGAGTTCCTCACTTATTTTTCTAAGCATCAAAAACTAATCTTCATCGGATTGGCCTATTACTGTGGCATTTGGGTGGATAAATTTATCTTTTGGATGACTCCATCTGGGACATTTGTTGAGGGTCTCTTCTATACAAATCCTTACTATGACACGGCGATGTTTCTG
>CAMDDI010000118.1 GCA_945890905.1 Bacteriovorax stolpii | reverse complement strand
GGAATTCTTTCTAGTGACCCGGCATCACAGAAGCGTCTCAATGCAGTTTTGAAGTACACAGATCAAATCGATTACGTCGCGGACTTTCAACTTACAACAAACTATGACGACAACGGAAATCAGACTGGTGAAGTGGTCGCTATTCTCATGAGAAAAAATCCAAAAGCAAAAATAGACATTCTCTACAACGAAGTTCAATTCGATGCCGATACTAAGCATTTCGTTGTTAAACAACTCTCAATTCAACCTTGGACAGACGTCACTGTGACTTGTTCAAAAATTAACTAACAAGGAAAACTTATGAAAACGCTTATTGTTTTAACTACACTTTTTGCTTCACTGTCGAGTTTCGCAGCTAATGCACCAAAGTTTGATTGCACCCTCAAAATCTTTGAAGGAAATGCCCTTGAAATGAAAATTCAACAAGTCATGGTCGCTGACACTGAAGCCTGGGCTGATACCTTGAAAGCTCAAGTGAATGAACCTATCGGTCAAAAAAGACCATTTGAAATTGAATTTACTCTTACAACCTTCGAAGAAGCTGAATACGGCATCATGGCCAATCTCGTAATCAAAACCGTGGACGAAGAACTGATTATCGATTCCGACGCTCGGTTTGATTTGGAGGCCAAGCGAATTGAAGTGGGTGGAGCTACGTTTTCACCTTTTATGAACGCTCGAGTAACATGCGTGAGGCTGTAAAAAATACATATTTTTGGGTGTTGCACCAAATTTGCGACGCTTTGTTGCAGAAACATTTGTGCGTAGCACCCATTTATCCTATAAATCAATATATGAAAGAACAAATCGCCATACAAACCCTTCTTAGGAGTCATCTGCTCGACATGCAAGGCAGAAACCCAAGCTACTCTCTAAGATCATATGCCAACAAGGTTGGAGTTCACGTAGGGGCCCTCTCCTCTATTATGAATGGAAAGAGAAACGTTTCTCGTGACCTGGCCGAAAGAATTGCTCGCAGACTTTTAGTAGACCCTCAAACACGTGCTGACCTTTTAGGATTATTTCCAGCAAGAAGAAAAAATAAGAAAGCTACTGACGACCAGGGACCAGTTACTCCCCGATATCTTCAACTTGAAGCTTCGCAATTTAAAATGATCGCTGAGTGGGAATACTACGCCGTTCTCTCGCTCATGAACTGTGACGATTTTCAGGATGATACCTCTTGGATTGCTAAACGCTTAGGTATCACTGAAGCTCGGACTCTGGAAGTCATTAAACTTCTTTTTGAAATGAAGCTCATCATTCGTAACGAACAAGACAAGCTGGCGCGAGCGGTATCAAGCTTTCGCTCATCAGATGACACGGTCAATTTATCTCTAAGAAAAAGCCATGAGGTCACACTTGATCTCGCTAAAGATTCACTTCACCGGGACAGTGTTTCTGAACGCGACTTCACTTACGTCACCATGGCGATTGATCCTAAAAATATCAGCGTGGCCAAAGAAATGATTCGGAAATTTCAAGATGAACTTTCTGATGTGCTGGAATCGGGCAATAAAACTGAAGTGTACCGATTCTCCACGCAACTTATTCCGTTCACAAAATTAAAAGATAAAAAACTTAAACTGGAGTCTTTATGAAATTTGCAAACTTTCTCGTTTTATCGACGATGCTTTTGAGCTTCTCGGCAGTGGCCGGCGACAAAGGCGGCAACGGCGGAGACGCCATCGTCTGCCCTGACAAAGTCATCTTGCTCGATTATCACGAGATGAATCAGCGCTCAATGGTCTTAAGTCTCTCGGGAAGTTCAATGGATGAGAAAGTCGCCGACGTCATAGCCAAGATTACCCAGGTCGATCCAGATCGAGCTCATCTGATTAACTTCTATGCTAATGAACTCCTCCGAGACATAAGAAAATACGACCAAGGTCAAGCAACAACAAACATCAACTTCACTGATGACGTGCTCTCTGATGTTCCAGACTCTATGGAAGTCTCCATTCCTCGTGGGTGTGTAAAAGAGCAGCTTGTGAATCAACGTGAGCCCGTGTTTCCTCAAGACAGGCGCTATACGATTGCCAAGAGTTTTTGGGATCGCATGGATGTTGAGCAAAAAACCCTTACAGTTCTCCATGAGTCTTGGTACCGGACTCTTCTACTTGAAGGAGCTCAAGATTCTCGAGTGGCTAGATATCTCAATGCGCTCTTTGCTTCCAACGAAGTCTTCTCTTTTGAAGAATACCTTGAAAAGCTTAAGTTTGCTGCACGACTTGGAAGTTACCCTGGAGGAGAAGTTCCCTATAGCTATTCTCTCCAAGGCAATTACATGCGAATCAAATTCAAAGAGAAAGATCCTGAAGGCAATCTCGAATTTGATATTACTAGCCGAACGAATGGAACCTACCAGTTAAAAAACTACAAGGTCCAGAATACGCGCTTTCTGGAGCTAACCCTCTCTCCCGATAGAAAAATGGTTAAGCTCCGTAATGGGTTTGGAATCTTTTTTACTATTGATCCGTCTAACGTCACTAGAACCGATGGGAGGCACACAGCTCGAGTACATGGAGATCCAAAAGATGAAGTGCGTGTAGGAGTCTTTGGTGGAGTTATCGAAATTGGGGGCTACCGGATTGAAAAGGGCTCTCGCTATATGCTCATTCATGAGTACTATAACAGGAATGCGGATTTGAAATATTCCACTGACACAGAAGTCTTTGATATCGATGCAGACTTAAATATCACCAATCTTCAAATCAATGCCACGGCAGTCTATAAAGATGGAGTATTAATTAAGGTCCCTAAGAGTCCGGGTGGCAATAGAGATCGAGTGGGACCGTGGGGTTTTTGGTATAACACTCGAGGAGAATACTGTACGACAAAAGACTTGTGTGTTCGTTATAACTACGAGGATATTAACTAAATTTTCTCAAGGGAAGTACACATCATAGCGGGTGGACTTCCCTTCATATTCAAGAGGCTTTTCATCGGTGAGTGCACGAGATTGCCGAGGCCTCTTAACCACTAGCCTTTTGGCCTTCATGTCTCTGAGTTTTTTAAAAACATCCATTGCATCTAGATCGTCGCCAACCACTTGCCGAAAAATGCGCATTTCTTTTCTAGGGGAAACCTTACGATTGGGATCTTCAAACATGGGGTCAAAATAAAGTACAGAGTTTTCTTGAAGATTGAGCTCCCGCGCCTCTTCGGAGTGAAAGATTAAATTTTTAATTCCAGCATGAGTCGCATTCTGAATCGCACTTTCGATTAAAACTTTTATCAGCGGATGCCTCTCAAACGCCTCAACTTTACATCCAAAGCTCAAAAACAAAAGTGTGTCCCCTAAAAGTCCCGCAGTAAGATCAAAAACTTTAGGCCGAAAACTTCCCTTCACTCCTATCGCCTTGGCGAGAAGTTCCTTCTGCAAACTCGATTTCTTAAAATAGGCTTCGTGCCTCTCAAGCTCTCGATCAATCTCAACTGTGATGGGTCTCTCTTCCTCTAGGTCCGAGTGAAGCCACCACTGACCATTCTTCCATTCCAAAGTCACATCCAGTTGATGATCACGGCAATAGTCAGAAAGTTGACGTTCTAGTGGGGTTTGCGGAGAGAGTTGCTCTCCTAATTTGAGAAGTTTTAAGGCCATGAAGGTCATACTAACAAGTCAGAGGCAGCTGCCCAACAAAAATCTTTTAGAAAGAGCCTTCGACAAAGGTTGACCATATGCATTTTTCTCTCTTATTTCTTAACAACTGATCTGGTTCGCCCTAGGATAGAGGTGCTCAAAAAAATTTCAAGCTTCACAAGGACATCCATGAAGAGATCACACACACCTCTTAATTATCATCCTGAAAAACTCGAACGAGAACTCAGGCCCTTTTACATCGGTACCGATGACAAAGACATTCAGGAAATGCTCAAGGCTTTAGGGTTAAAAACTCTGGATGACCTCTACTCTCATATATCTCAAGACGTGAAGATGACTACAGTTCCTATGGCCAAACATATGGCCTACGAAGAACTCATCGCTCACGTTAATGATCTGGCCCATAAGAATCATCAAAAAATTTCTTTTCTGGGCGACGGACTTCCGCAATACAAAGTGACTGATGTGGTGGGCCCTATTTGTGGCATCCGTGGACTCACAACGGCCTACACTCCTTATCAGCCGGAGAGATCACAAGGAACTTTGCAAACTCTCTGGATTTATCAATCCCTCATTTCTCATCTTACAGGTTTTGAAGCGATCAATGCTTCATTGTATGATCGCTCAACTTGTTTATTTGAAGCCATGAACTGTGCTCTTCGTTTGGTCAAAGAATCTACGACTATCATTGTGGCCGCGACTCTTTATCCAGGTGACTTGGAAGTTATAGAAACACAGGCCCGGGAAACTGGACTTAAAATTCTGAGGGCTCCGGTGAGTGCACAAACTGGAAAACTTGATATCGATGCCCTCAAGCGCATCTTGAACACCACTCCTCAAGTAGCTGCAGTTGCTTTCCCTCAAGTAAACAACTTAGGAAACATTGAAGCTGTGGATGAGATTGTGGATTTATGTTCAACTAATAATATTAAATCTATTGCTGTAGTAGACCCTATGCTTCTGGGAGCTGGTGGGCTTAAAGCACCAGTGAAATTTGGTATGCGCTCTCAAGGTGCAGACATGGTAGTAGCTGAAGGTCAGCACTTGGCCATCGGTCCAAACTTCGGGGGCCCGGGTCTAGGAATTTTTGGGATTCGCTACAATGATCAAGATAAACTCTCCATCCGCTCTACGGCCGGAAGATATGTAGGAAAAACCACCGATCTTAAAGGTCGCGACTGCAAGGCCCTTATTCTTTCAACCCGTGAGCAACATATCCGCCGGGAGAAGGCCACATCCAATATTTGCTCTAACCAGTCATTTGTGGCCACAATCGCAGGTGCCTCAATACTTTCTCGCGGTGATGAAGGCTTTGAAGCCTCTCTGAAAACTGCCCGCAACCTTGCAAGCATGGCCGCTGAAGCCCTTTCTCAATTTGAAGGCGTAGAACTAAAGTTCCGCGCTACTGCATTTTTTAATGAGTTCACACTTAAGCTTCCTGTGAATACGTCTGAGTTTATTCACGAAGCAAGTAGTGCAGGATTCCAAGTGGGAGTTGATGTCTCTCATCGTCATCCAGAGCTTGCTGGAGAGAATCTTTTGCTCATGGCCTTCACCGATATTCATACTGAAAAACAAGTGGAGCAATTGGTTGAATTTTTTGAGACCAAGTTCAAAAAGGTCAATCAACCTACGCCAACTCCAAAAATCCAATCTGTAATGATGCGAGTTGAGGCCCCTCAAATTCCTAAGCTTGAAGCAAAAGATATTATTTCCTATTACCAAAGATTAGGAAAACAGAACCTCTCTCCTGATGATGGCATCTATCCATTGGGCTCTTGTACCATGAAGTACAATCCTTATATCAATGACTACGCAGCAGGACTTTCTGGCTTTACAGATATGCATCCAGAAGCACCAGTAGAAGATGTTCAAGGTTGCTTAGAAGTTCTTTTTGAAATTCAAGAAATGTTTAAGGCCATCACGGGTCTTCCTGGTGTGACCACTCAACCAGTGGCCGGTGCTCAAGGTGAACTTGTAGGTCTTAAAATGTTTCAGGCCTATCACCGCGATCGTGGTGAAGCCGATACTCGTAATGTTCTCATCATTCCTCGCTCTGCTCATGGAACCAATCCAGCAACAGCTTCTATGGCCGGTTATGATTCAAAAGTAGTAGATGGAAAGATTTACGGAATCTACACAGTTGAGGCCACAGCATCAGGGGAAATGAATCTCAATCAAATTAAAGAGTTTCTTAAAACTGACGGTCATCGTGTGGCCGGTGTGATGGTGACTAATCCCAATACCGCAGGAATTTTTGAATCTCAATTCCAAGAAATGAGTGCACTCATTCATGCTGTAGGAGGCCTTGTTTACATGGATGGGGCCAACATGAATGCCATTGCAGGAATTGTTGATCTCAACAAACTCGGTGTAGATGCTGTTCATAATAATCTTCATAAAACTTGGACCATTCCTCACGGAGGCGGTGGACCAGGGGACGCCATTGTGGCGGTCTCTTCGCGATTAATGGACTTCATGCCAGGTGTTCAGGTTGTTAAAAAAGATGGAAAGTTTGATACTGTTCGTCCTTCAAAAACTGTTGGATCATTTCACCGTCACTACGGAAACTTCGCTCACAAAATACGTGCCTATACTTACATTAAAGCACTCGGTGCCGATGGCGTTCGTAAAATGAGTCAGGTGGCCGTTCTCTCAGCTCGCTATATGCATTTAAAACTCTCTCATGACTTTCCTATGCTTCCAGTGAGTGCAGAGAGTACTCCACGTATGCACGAATTTATTCTCACTCTAACACCAGAAACTTTTAAAAAGATTGAAGCAGCAGGAATACCTAAAACCAATACCATTGCCCGAATTGGTAAACTTTTCTTAGACTTTGGCTTCCATGCGCCCACTGTAGCCTTCCCTGAACAATTTGGGTTGATGGTTGAGCCTACCGAATCTTACTCGAAAAAAGAGTTGGACCAGTTTGTTGACGTTGTTAAAACAATCTTAAAACTGGTTAACGATGCTCCTGAAGTTTTAAAAACTGTCCCCCACTTTACACCTATTGACCGCGTGGACGAAGTCACGGCCAACAAAAATCCTCTGCTCACAGAAAGAATTACTGAACACTTACCAGATATTATTCCTGACCGTGTGAACTCGGAAAAACTTCGTAAGATGACTCCGGGAGATCTCTGTGATCTCATCACCAAAACTCACAAGCAAACAACTATGTAACCCTGAAACTGGTACAATAGGCCTCTAATGTACTACGGGTTGTACCCAGTCTTCTGCAGATTTGTAAGGTAACTCCAGCATAAAGGTAGTGTGGGCGCCACTTCCTATGTAACTGAGATTTCCTCCATGCTGTTCCGCAATCCCCCGTGCCATCGCCAGACCCAGACCTGTTCCTTTACGAAGATCTTTAGTGGAGAAAAATGGCTCCATAATTCTGGAAGCAATCTCCGGTGGGATCCCATTACCTGAGTCTTTAAAATAGATTTGAATTTTTCCATCAGTTTGATGAACACTCATTTCAATCCACTTATCTGGAAGAAATTCGATGGCATCAAAAGAATTGTTTATGAGATTTAACACAATTTGCTCGAGCTGAATTTTATTACCTCGAACCTTGAAGTTTTCTAAACCATAAAAACGCAGATTGATTCCATGATTTTTCAATCGCTGTCCACAGAAAACCAGCACATCGTCCACTAGATCCTTTAAACCCACAATGCTGTAAGGTTGATTGTCGTCTTGATGTACAAATTCTCGGACGCCTTGAATAGTGCGGTTAATTCTCTCACTGGTGTAGAGAATTTGCTGAAGCCCATCGGCCATGTCTTGTTGTTTGGCCGGATCACGGTACATTCTTAGAAGCTGAGTTGTTCTCGCTTGAATTACTGCCAGTGGATTATTAATCTCGTGGGCAATACCCGCCGACATCATCCCTAGCTCAGAGTACTTGGATTGGCTGAAAAGCTTGTTATTCTTTTCTAGCACTAAATTTGCGAGCTCAGTTTCCTGACCTTGTTTCATCATCTCCAAATAGGCCGACAAGATTGTGCCGGCAAATCCTAAGAGAATGAAAAACTCCATGAAAAAGCTATAATTTAAATAATCTGTTTGCGGTCTCCATACAGGATAGATAACTCGCTTAATGAAATAAAGGGTCATCAAAATATAACTTGTCCAATGAAGTCCTGAGCGGACTTCAGGCCTGGTTTTTTTGAAAGCTTCATAAATTGAACTATAACCAATGGCCCCAATGGAAACACAAAAAGGGATGGTATAGAGAGTAAGCGACATTCCGAAACTTGCCATTCCTACAGATCCCACACTACCAAGGGCCAGGACCCCGTGATGCCATTTGTGAAAGAGATCGGAGCTACTTAGGTCTTCCAATACTAAACGCAATCCTCGCAGAGGCCAGAGCCATCCCACCATACTCAGAGCAACGACCTGAGAATCAGCACCTGCAAACGCATAGGCCACAAGCACGTTAAAACCAATTGATGACCAGAACTCCACCAGATGCATGAGTCTCTCATCTTTATGCCGCTTATAACTGGCGTAAGATAAGAAGATCATCATCAAAGTGGAAGCAAAGGAAATAGCACTAATAAAAAGATAAGTGTTTTTCATGAATAAATTGTAAGCGACAAGTTTCTTACACCCAGCTGAATTAATTCTTAAGAGTGAGAGAGGTATTTGATATACATTTCTTACATTTACTGATATCAACATTTTACACTAACAGACAAACCTCTTTAGGACAGTATTCATGAGCAAACCTCGGTGCACATTCGCCATTATCTCCCATCCAGATGCCGGTAAGACTACAATGACCGAGAAGCTCCTCTGGTTTGGTGGTGTGGTTCGAGAGGCCGGGATGGTTAAGTCAAAGTCTGGGGACTACGCTAAATCTGACTGGATGGAGCTAGAGAAGCAGCGTGGGATCTCCATTACTTCTTCAGTCATGAGCTTTGAATACAATGACCGCGCTCTTCACTTACTTGATACTCCCGGACACAAAGATTTCTCTGAAGACACTTACCGCACTCTCACTGCCGTTGAATCTGTGCTGATGATGATCGACTCTGCCAAAGGTGTGGAAGCCCAAACCATCAAGCTGATGGAAGTCTGCCGCATGCGAGACACACCGATTTTTACCTTCATGAATAAATACGATCGTGAGGCGATGGATCCCTTTGCCCTTTTAGATAATATTGAATCTATTCTTAAAGTTCAGTGCATACCTATGACCTGGCCTGTAGGAAACGGCGTGGATTTTAAAGGTGTCTACGATTTTAAAACCAAAAAGATTTTAAGTTTCAAGGATTCAAAAGATCCTTTTGCTCCGTCTCTTATTGACGCTTCAGATTTAGATTCAAAAGAACTTGAGGCCGCTATCGGTTTGCCACAACTAGAAAAACTTCGCGAAGACTTAGAAATGGTAGGGACATTGATTCCTGAATTTTCGATGGATGAATATCTAGCAGGAATTCAAACTCCAGTGTTCTTCGGTTCTGCTTTAAAAAACTTCGGTGTGAAAGAAACTCTGGATCTTATCACCCAAATCGCTCCTACTCCCCGATCACGTGAAGCGGTTCTTGCTCCTTATGATTCTTCGGCAAAAAAAATTACCATTGAACCAACTGATCCAGAGTTCACAGGATTTATTTTTAAAATTCAGGCCAACATGGATCCAAAGCATCGAGACCGGATTTCATTTATGCGAGTGTGCTCAGGGAAGTTTTCTCGAAACGAAAAAATCTTTCACGTGCGCTCTGGTAAAGAGATTCGCATAGCCACTCCACTTATTTTTCAAGCTCGTGACCGCGATATTGCTGAAGAAGCTCTCGCAGGGGATATCATAGGCCTCTACGATACAGGTAAATACCAAATCGGTGATACCTTCTCCATGGGTAAAAAGCTCATCCGCTATACAGGGATCCCAAGCTTTGCTCCTGAGCTCTTTATGCGTGTGACTGCAAAAGATCCCATGAAGGCCAAACACCTTGAGAAAGGGCTCTTGCAGCTCTCTGAAGAAGGAGCGACTCAACTCTTCATCAAACGCAACTCTTCAGAAAAAATGCTC
>CAMDDI010000117.1 GCA_945890905.1 Bacteriovorax stolpii | reverse complement strand
CCAAAAAATCACGCCAATCACACAAACAACCCTGAGGATCAGTACTTTGTTAAAATTGCTAAAGCGATTGAAGATAAGTTGAAAGAATTCAATATTTCCGCCCAGATTATCAACGTTCTGAAAGGTCCAGTAGTGGATACTTTTGAACTCGAGTTGGGTTCTGGTGTAAAAGTTTCTGGAGTCACCAATCGCGTAGATGATTTGAGCTTGGCCTTAAAGGGGGCGCCGATTCGCTTGATGCATCCGATGAAAGGCAAGTCGACCATCGGAATTGAAGTTCCACGAAATCCAAGAGATCTCATTTATCTAGATGAAGTTTTAAGATCAGATGCCTTCAGAGACTCAAGCTACAGGCTTCCGATAGCTATGGGTAAGGATGCTTATGGCGATGCTGCGATCATCGATCTTGCATCTACTCCGCACTTCTTAGTGGCGGGTACAACAGGTGCGGGTAAATCTGTATTTGTGAACACACTTCTTGTTTCACTCATCATCAAACTGTCTCCGAAAAAACTTCGCTTAATCATGATTGATCCCAAGCAACTTGAGCTTGCTTTGTACGCGACACTACCGCATTTGATTATGCCGGTTATCACTGATTCATCGATTGCTTCGGTTGCACTCTTGTGGGCAATAGATGAGATGGAGAGAAGATATTCACTTCTTAAAGATTTTGCCGTGAAAAATATTGATGGCTTCAATAAGAAAGCAAAAATTTCTGGACACGAGCTCCTATGCAAAATAAATCGCTATTATCCAGATGTAGATGCCATGAGTTTTGAAATGCCGTTCCTTGTAATTGTAGTGGATGAGTTTGCGGATCTTGTTCTTTCAAAATCTGGTAAGGCCATCGAGAATTCAATTAGTCGTTTGGCGGCTAAAGCTCGTGCCTGTGGGATTCATATTGTTCTCGCAACACAGAGACCATCAACCGATGTTATTACTGGTGTGATTAAAGCAAACTTCCCAACTCGCGTTGCTTTCCGAGTGACAACCAATATGGATTCGCGAGTGATTCTTGATACCATGGGTGCAGAAATGCTACTCGGTAAAGGGGACATGCTCTTTAAACAGGGTATTGAAACACTTCGAATGCACTCCGCGTTTGTGGAAGAAGATGAGATTGAAGCTTTGGTTAAAAAACTCTCTACCCTACCAACGCAGTACGACAATAGTGCCATTGAGTTCATTGAGAACAACGGAACTAATCAAGATGATGCTGATTCAATCTTAGAGGCCGGCGAAGTTTTGGGCGATAAAGACGAAAAATATGATGAGGCAGTACGAACTGTCGCGATGCATAGACTTGCAAGTGCCTCATTTCTCCAGAGAAGACTGGGTGTGGGGTATAACCGGGCCGCAAATTTAATAGAAGAAATGGAGCGTCATGGTGTGGTAGGGCCTGCTCAAGGATCTAAACCACGCAAGGTTTTAGTACCTCCACCGAGTGATTCAACGCCTTGATTTCATTCTGAAAAATCTTGCTCTAAAGGGTGTCGCATGCTATTACCATGTGACCAAATTATTACATCCCCATAAGGGGAAATCTAATCACTTTAAATTGGTTGGTCCGTTGTAGTGACGGCACAAAGTGATTCGATACAACCTACCAAGGAGTTTTTATGTCTTCAAAGTTAGACGTCAAGCAATTGCTTGAGGCCGGCGCCCACTTCGGTCACCAAACACACAAGTGGAATCCAAAGATGAAAAAATACGTTTACGGCGAACGTAACGGAATTTACATCATCGATCTTCAACAAACTCTTCCTCTTGCAGAAAAGGCTTTCGAGTTTTTGAAAAAAACTTCAGCTCAAGGCAAGTCAGTTTTGTTCGTAGGAACAAAAAGACAAGCGGCTGACATGGTTAAGAAAACTGCAGAGTCTTGCGGATCTTTCCACGTTACTTCTCGCTGGTTGGGCGGAATGCTTACAAACTACAAAACGATCGCTCTATCGATCGATAAGATTCGTAAAGTTGAAAAGATGAAAGAAAACGGAGACTACAAACTCTTAACTAAAAAAGAGCAGTCGAACGTTGAGAAAGAAGTGATCAAACTTGAGAAAACTCTCGGTGGGATTAAGAATATGAGAAAGCTCCCAGGAGCTATCTTTATCATCGATCCAAACAATGAACACATTGCAGTTAAAGAAGCTGCTGTTCTAGGTATTCCTGTTGTAGCAATCACAGATACAAACTGTGACCCTACTGGAATCGAGTACGTTGTTCCTGGAAACGATGATGCTCTTAAATCAATCACTCTTTTCTTAGACTACTTCGCTCAAGCCATCACTGAAGGCGGAAGCAAAGCTCGTAAAGACGATGGTTCTGAAGACAATCGCGATACAGCTCTTGAGCAAGAAATTCTTGCAAAATATGAGAAAGATATCGATCTTCAAGGTGCTGACGAAGTTTAATTTTTTAGAAGTATAAAGGAATTACCTATATGGCATATACAGCTACAGACGTAAAAAACCTTCGCGAGCAAACTGGCGCAGGGATGATGGATTGTAAAAAAGCTCTTGATGAAACAACTGGTGATTTTCAAAAAGCTGTAGATTACTTAAGAGCAAAGGGCTTAGCTGCCGCTGCAAAAAAGCAATCACGTATTGCTACTGAAGGTACTGTTCTTGCAGTTGTTAAAGGTAAACAAGCATCTTTGGTTGAAGTTAACTCTGAAACTGATTTTGCTGGTAAGTCACCTGACTTCCTTAACTTTGCTGCTACGGCCGCAAATGTTGCGGTTGAAGGTGGATACAATGATATCGAGCAACTTCTTGCTGCAAAAGCTGCAAATGGATCTGCACTTAAAGATATGATTTCAGAACTCACAATTAAGATTGGCGAAAAAATTGATGTTCGTCGTCTTGAGACTGTTAAGCTTGCTGGAAATGGATTGATCGGATCATACGTTCACTCAGGGAAAATTGGCGTACTTTGCGTAATTGAATCTGATAAAGACGTTGCAACAAATGAAGCTGTTAAAGATCTTGCAAAGGATCTTTGTATGCAAATCGCTGCTGCAAATCCAACTTTCTTAAACGCTAATGAAATTGACGAAGCTTTCAAAGCTCGTGAAGCTGAAGTTTACGCTGCTCAACTTAAGGAGCAAGGTAAGCCAGAAGCAATGATTCCAAATATCGTTAAAGGTAAGCTCAATAAGTTAGCTTCTGATGTTTGTCTCTATGAGCAATCATTTGTTAAAGACCCAGATACAACTGTGGCTAAATTGATCGAGACTGTTGGTAAGACTGCAGGTGCAGCTCTTAAAGTAACTAAGTTCGTGAAGTTCAATCTAGGTGAAGGTCTTCAGAAAAAAGAAGAAAACTTCGCTGATGAAGTGGCCAAGATGACGGGGCATAACTAATCCCAGATTTACTTAAAGAGAAGGGGACTCGGATGAGTCCCCTTTTCCATTTTAAAGGGTTCCATGAAATATAATCGTGTACTCATTAAGCTCTCTGGTGAGGCCCTTGCGGGTGATCAGGGAAATGGAATTTCAGGCGAGATTTTAAATAAAATCAGTTCGGAAATCGCGGCTCTTCAAAAAACTGGCTGTGAAATTGCGATCGTAGTTGGTGGAGGCAATATTCATCGTGGAGTAGCAGGTGCAACTTCTGGCATGGATAGAGCAACTTCAGATTACATGGGCATGATGGCAACAGTGATTAACTCTTTGGCACTTCAAGACGCCTTAGAGAGGAAAAATGTCTATACTCGGGTTCTTTCAGCAATTGCTATGCAGGAAGTGGCTGAGCCTTATATCCGTCGTCGTGCAGTCAGACACCTTGAAAAAAAACGTGTTGTGATCTTTGCAGCTGGTACAGGAAATCCATATTTTACTACAGATACAACTGCCGCACTTCGTGCCAATGAGATCCATGCTGATCTTATTATGAAAGCGACCAAGGTTGATGGGATCTACGATAAAGATCCTATGAAACATAAAGATGCTAAGAAGTTTGATACACTTTCTTATATAGAAGTTTTAAATAAAGATCTTAAGGTGATGGACTCGACAGCTATCACTCTTTGCATGGATAATAATATGGATATTGTGGTCTTCAATATGTTTGAGGAAGGCAATATTGCCAAAGTGGTCAACGGTGAGCGCATCGGGACACTTGTTACTAAAAAATTATAGGAGATAGGGTTATGATGAACACACTAAAACCTTTGCTTGATGATCATATGAATAAAGCGATTAAGTCGCTTCAAAATCAAATTTCAAAAGTTCGTACTGGTCGAGCCACTGCTACTGTTCTCGATGGTGTTATGGCCGATTACTACGGAACTCCAACCCCAATTAAAAATATGGGCCAGATTTCTACTCCAGAGGCTCGTCTTCTTCAAATTCAGCCGTTTGATAAAACTCTTATTGGTGCAATTGAAAAAGGCATTCTTGGGGCCAACATAGGTCTAACTCCAGGTAACGATGGAAATATTATCCGTATCCAGTTTCCCGCTCTCACTGAAGACAAGCGTAAGGCTTTTGTAAAAGATGTGAAGAAGATGGGTGAAGATGCAAAAGTTGCAATTCGAAACGTACGTCGTGAACAAAACGATAAAGTTAAAGCTGAAGAGAAAACAAAAAAAATCTCTGAGGATGAGTCTAAAAAGATTCAAGAAGAAATTCAGAAGATCACTGATAACTTTATTAAAGAAGTAGATAAAGTTGTGGATGCTAAAGAGAAAGAACTTCTTACCGTATAGGTACCTATGTCTAGTATCAAGCATGTCGCCATTATTATGGATGGGAACGGTCGCTGGGCGAGCCGGCGTTTTCGTCCGCGCATCTGGGGACATGTCCGAGGTTCATCAGTTGTATCTGATATTGTAAAAGCGGCCGATGATCAAGGACTTAAAGCTCTGACTCTCTATGCTTTTTCTACTGAAAACTGGAGTCGTCCCTTAGACGAAGTTTCTACACTATTCAGACTCCTCAAAAAATTTCTACTAAAAGAAAAACAACGTATTCTTATCAATAATATCAAATTTAAAGTTATTGGTGAGGTTCAGAATCTTCCTCAAGAAACCATTGAATTAATCAAAGAAGTAGAACTCTTGACAGTCAATGCTACGGGCCTTCATCTAACATTTGCTTTTAACTACGGTGGAAGAGCAGAAATTGTTCGCGCCACCAATAGTTTCTTCGAATCCAATCCCAACAAAGCAATGACTGAAGATGATTTAAGTTCTGCACTTTATCGTCCTGAAACTGGTGATGTAGACCTTATGATCAGAACAGGTGGGGAACAGAGAATTTCAAACTTTATGCTTTGGCAGATGGCCTATGCTGAACTCTACTTTACTCCTACAAAATGGCCTGATTTTACACCTACTGAGTTTAAAAAAATTATCGAACGTGTTTCTATTCGTGAAAGAAGATTCGGAAATGTAAATTCACAAACGGCTTTGGGACAGTCCTTGGAAAAAGCAGAACTTAATAAATCTGTTTATGGTAAAGGAGCAAATCTCTAAATGTCCAATAACACTACCCGCATTATTTCCGGCTTAGTACTCATTTTAATAGTTGGTGCTTGCGTATACTTTGGTGTCACTTCTACTCTGTTTGCCGTGGGAATTTTAGGACCTTTGGTCATTGATGAGTTGATTACAAATTTCTATGAGCAGTCGAGAACTTCTAAGCGCTACATCTTGGCCCAGACGATCTATCTCACAGGGTTTTGGTTTTTTAATTTTTATCAAATTAGTGAATCTTCATTCACCTTCTGGATTTCTGCCGGAATTCTTCTTGATGTACTTTTGTTGTCTTATTTATTCTTGGTCTACACTAAGTCCGATACGCTTTTGAAAATTTTCAAAATGACTTCTTGGCTGGCCGGACTTTATGTACTCATACCTCTTCTATGTTTAAGCTATGTGATTCATTTTCCTAATTGGCGTAATTTATTTGTCGCACTTTTATTTTTGAATTTCATGGTAGATACTGCGGCTTACTTCTCAGGCAAGAAGTTTGGAAAGCATAAGCTATGGGAAGCTGTTAGTCCGAAGAAAACTATCGAAGGTGCAGTAGGTGGTGTTCTAAGTTCAGTAATTGTAACCAGTCTTTTTTGGAATACCTTCATTGCAAAAGTTACTCCTTTGACAGTGGTTTTCTTTCTAATTGTCGCCTGCTGTTCTCAAGTAGGAGACCTTGCTCAATCAAAATTAAAACGACAGTTTGAAATTAAAGATAGTTCTTCGCTCATACCTGGCCACGGTGGGGTATACGATAGAATTGATAGTCTTCTTTTTGTTGCTCCCTTGTACGCCTTCTATTTGATGGCGACCTTCCGTTAAGGATTAGTATGTTAGAAAAGATTTTAATCTTCGTTATATTTTTGGGACCTCTCATCTTTTTTCATGAGTTGGGTCACTTCTTTTTCGCTCGGCTTTTCGGCGTAAGAGTCGAAGTCTTCTCCATTGGTTTTGGTCCAAAAATATTTAAGTATGTTCATAAAGGTACTCAGTACGCAATTTCAATTATCCCTCTAGGTGGATATGTGAAAATGTTTGGTGATGATCCTTTTTCTCAGGCCCAATTAACTGACGAAGAGAAGAGTGTCGCCTTTAACCATAAAACTAAATGGGCGAGGTTCTGGATTGTATTCGGTGGACCCCTCGCCAACCTCATCTTGGCCTATTTCCTTTATGTTGGACTTTTAGCAGGTGGAGAGAAAGTTCCTGAAACCAAAGTCGGGGTCGTTTCAGAAAAGTCAGTACTTTATGAAAAAGGTATTAGAACAGGAGACGTTCTAGTCGGGATCAACGATGAAAAAATTCTTAGCTTTGATGATTTCAATATCAAAGGTTCAAAAGTTGAAAAAGTAATCGTTCGTCGTAGCACTGGATTAGTGACGATGGATGTAGATATGGATCTAGAGCCATTTATTAATGAATTTGTGAGTGTGGTTTCAGCGGTTAAAAAGCCAGTCTTTATCAATCCTAAAGGTGAGAAGTTTTATTTCTCAGTGACAAAAAAGCCTACTGATTACACAGTATCACTTGAAGAAATTCTTACGACATTTTCTGGTCGTGGTTACCTTTATAAATTCACTGAAGAGAATGAAAAGATGGTCTTGGACCAAACTTCTGAGCTTGAACTTGTCACTAGTGGCACTCAAGAATTAATTCCTTTCCTCATGAAGCTTGATTTCTATCCTTTGGACCTTTCTGTACGTAACGTTCAGATGTCTACACCATCTGATAAGGCCGGAGTAAAAAAAGATGATCTCATCATTTCATTTAATGGCAAAACGTTAACAAGTTTTGAACAGTTAAGAACTGAATTGCAAGAGATACCCGATGGAAAAGAAATTACCATTGGTGTTTTGTCAAATGGTAAGCTTGTGACCAAATCTTTTGTTCCTGAAGTTAAGATGCATGAGAATAGGAAAGTTAAGTTAATGGGAGTGGAGAGTTCAGTTGAATACCTTCAACCGAAACTTGTTATAGCTAAGGCAGGCAGTTTTGGAGAGGCGCTAGTTTCAGCATTTCAGAGAACTTGGGATGGAGTGATTAAGACTTTCAGCGGATATAAAAAGCTTATCACCAGGGAAGTTTCCTTAAATAATATTGGCGGTCCATTAGCGATTGGTAAAGTGGCGTCTGATTCGTTCAATATTAGTCTCTCTATGTTCTTTAGATTGATGGCCGTGATTTCAATTAACTTAGGTGTGATTAATCTTTTCCCAATTCCTGTTCTAGATGGCGGCCATATTATGTTCCTTATTTTTGAAACCTTTAATGGTGGCCCATTATCCAAGAGAAAGCTTGAAATCGCTCAGCGTTTAGGTGTTTCGGTACTCTTCTTTTTAATCTTTGTGGCACTCTTTAATGACATAACGAGGTTATTTTAAACTTTGACTGCTTTATTTATCGATTCTACTTATGACGTCACTCTGGGGGTTTTGGACGATGACTTCAAGTGGATTGATTTTAAGCAGTACGTAGGTCAAAAATCTTCCAGTGTATTGCAGAAAGAGGCCTGGAATCTTCTCAGTCAACATAGTTTACGGCCTAAAAGTTTATCTTCAATTATCTCAGTTGCTGGGCCCGGTTTTTATACAGGGCTGCGACTCTCTGAGGGATTTGCTGATGTATTTAAATTTTTTGGCATTAATCATTATTCTTTTTTTACTCACGAAATACCTTCCTGGTGCGGAACAAAGTCTGGAACTTGGATGACGAAAGCCTACCGTGGAGAATACTTTTTTCATCATTGGACTGAGGATGCGGTCAAAAGTGAATTGATTGCAGCTAAAGATTTAGCCGACTACATGACCCAGGTGAATGAAGTGTTTATTCATTCTGAACCTTCTCTTGATGCAACCTCATTAGCTTTATTAAAAAAAACTGTTTCAACTCATGAGCTTCTCAAAAAGTATCCAGAAAAAATTTTAAAGCACGTAATAGAGAATAAGCTACAACGTGATTCATTTTATTTTAGAGCTCCCGAAGATGAGTTTAAGGCCAATCCATGAAGCGATTGGTTTTCCTTCCAACCACTATCTCTTACGGATTATTAGCACTAACTCTCGCCATTTTTTGGAAATATCCATTTATCTATTTTGTGATAACCGCTCTCATCGTCAGTGTGGTTTTCTTTTTTAGTCGAAGAGCTTTTATCCCTTACCGTGATACTTTAAAAAATGAAGGGGAGATTTATCTCTCTCCAGTCCATGGAGAAATAAAATCTATTAGACTCAATGTACCTACTTTGAACGATCCACATCCTCATCATGAAGTGAGATTCACTATTTCAAATTTCAATGAGAAAGGACTCTACCTTCCTACTACAGGTGAAGTAGCTTATTTGCGTGCCACAAAAGGGGTGAAAATCCCACGTGATTCAGAGGGACAAGCTTTCTATCGCCCCATCGATGAAGTCTCTCATACGGATCTGACATTAATGTCAAAAAACAAAACGCATACTCTCTTAAGGTTCATTGATTGTAAGTACGGAAAACGTCCAACTATATGGTTGAAATCTGGCGACCGTGGTAGGGGCGCTGCTTGTTTTGGGTACTATCCTTTTGGCGGAACTTTGATAATCTATTTACCACATAACAGTGATATTCTCGTTTTCGAAAATGAACGAGTAGTCCCAGGCCAAACAGTGATAGCGGCCATAAAAGACGTTAATAAGGATCAATCCAATGTTGTTTGAAAATCGTAGCAAGTGGGCTTTTTTTCTTCCTAATACATTCACAGCACTGAATATGGCCTGTGGATTCACTGCCATCCTTTACGGATTTCATGGTGAGTTTTACCGTGCCTGCATGTTTATTGTGCTAGGTGCAGTATTTGATAGTGTGGATGGACGTGTGGCCCGGATGACTAATACTCAATCAAGCTTTGGCGAACAATTTGATTCTATGAGTGATCTGGTGTCTTTTGGGGTTTCACCTGCCATCGTCTTTTACTTTCGCTTTTTATCAGAAGCTGGTCGGCCAGGAATGGTGGCAGCTTTCTTCTTCATCTTGTGTGGAGCTTTAAGACTTGCTCGCTTTAACGCCAACATTGATAAAGTAAAGTCTGATTACTTTCAAGGTTTACCAATTCCAGGTGGAGCAACGGCCGTTGTGAGTCTGATTCTCATCTCTATCGATCTTCCAGAAATTATGGAATACCGTTATTTTAATATGGGTTACCTTCTGTTCTATGCAGCATTAATGGTTTCAAATATTCCATTCTCCAGCTTTAAAAATTCTGAATGGGTTAAGACTCACAAGAAGCAAGTTCTCATGATCATCTTCTTAGTTCTGGCTTCATTGTTTATCTATGAAGAAGTGAT
>CAMDDI010000116.1 GCA_945890905.1 Bacteriovorax stolpii | reverse complement strand
AAAGATGAGGATATGGAGCTCTACTACTCAAATGATAAATCAAAAGTAAAAGATGTTAAGGCCTACGCTTACGATATTGTTTGCAATGGGTATGAGTTAGGTGGCGGATCCATGAGGATCTTTGATAACAAACAACAGTCACGCATGTTTGAACTCTTGGGCTTCACTCCCGAAGATGCTCAACATCAGTTTGGATTCTTTATCGAAGCATTGAAATTTGGAACTCCACCTCATGCTGGTATGGCATTTGGGATGGACCGCTTAGTGATGCAACTTGCGAAAACTGATTCTATTCGTGATGTGATTGCATTTCCTAAAACCGCTTCGGCCACGGATCTGATGGCCAGCTCGCCATCGAGTCCCAACGTTGCCCAGACCAAAGAGTTGGGTTTTGCTTGGCTTGAGAAAGAAAAATAAATTTAAGCAGCGATTTTTTCTGGAAGCTCATGAACTTCTTCTTCCTGAATTCTCATTGGGAGTTCAGGAATACTCCAACTCTTATAGGTCATAAGTTTTAAGTAGAAATGATCATTTTTTGAAAAGGCCCCAAATCCGCTGGCCACTAATTTTTGGTGTCCCCAGGCAGCGATAAGCCCACAACTAAAATATAAACTCATTGAATAACACGTCCATCTCCAGGCCGATTTTGCAGAATGGGTATCCATGCTCACCCGGCGATTTAAAAATTTCATTCCTAAGGTTTGGCCTTGATTGAGAAAATAGCAGCTAAAAAAATATGTTATCATTAGCACTGCAAGTAAAGAGTAGTTCATTCCCTTAAAACTTATTTGTTGAAAGGCATCGTGAAGTGATTCAGTATTCATTAAATTATAGAGAGAACTTTTTAGAGTGAGCCTGGCAATTGTATAGACACGGGTGACGATAAATAAATCTATTAGATGAGTTGCAAAGATTTCATACCATTTAAAAGAATGTTCACTGGAAAGAGTGGTTGTTAGAAATGTCGAAGGAATCTTTGTTGAGTGCTCTGCAAACTGGGCTAGATCAATGGGCTTCATGGTTACCTCTACAAACCTTATCGGTTCGTAGAGGGTATAAGCTTAAGCTAAAGTGACTAATTTAGTCTTCATTTCATGAAGTTTTTTAAGGGCCTCCATGGGTGTGATGTTCATCACATCTAAAGCCTTTAAATCCTGTTCTAAATCACTTAAATGTTCCGGAATCTCTGGAACTTGGGCGTTAAAGAAAGTGAGCTGTCCAGGCCCAAACGAGATTCGATCCACCAGTTCACTAGATGAAACATTTTGAGTTTTCTCTAATTCTTTGAGAATATCCCGGGCCCGTTTTAGGACTTCTTTTGGAAGCCCCGCTAGTTCGGCCACATGAATTCCGAAACTCTGAGTGGCCCCTTGCTCGATGAGTTCATAGAGAAATTGAACTTTGCCATTTTTTTGTTCGGTTCTCACTGTGTAGTTCTTAGCTTCGGGTAAACTTTCAACCAATTCAATAAGCTCATGATAATGAGTCGCAAACAGAGTCAGAGGTTTGAGTTTTTTTACAAAGTGTTCAACTAATGACCACGCTATTGAGAGACCATCATAGGTGGAGGTTCCTCGTCCGATTTCATCTAAGATGATAAGTGAGCGGTCAGATGCATGACGTAGAATTTCGGCAGTCTCTGCCATCTCCACCATGAAAGTGGACTGACCTTTGATAATATCATCTGAAGCACCCAAACGTGAGAATAGATAATCACAAATACCAAGTTCCACATGATGAGCAGGAACAAAGCATCCCAATTGAGCAAGGTACTGAATGATGGCCACTTCACGCATGACAGTGGTTTTTCCTGCCATGTTGGGGCCAGTAATTAAACCAAAAAAGCATTTTTCATCAAGCTTAATATCGTGAGTAACAAAACTGTCGCGGATATTGGCCTTAATCAAAGGATGCCAAGCACCTGTGATATTCACCATACGTCTTTCAGAATGAAGAGTTGGGCGAACAAATCCTTCCTGTAAACTAACCCATGCAACAGATTGGAAAACATCAATCTGGGCATATCTTTTGGCCACATCTAAAATGAGGTGAGCATGATCGGCCATCTTACGGATGATAGTTTCAAAAATTTCTTTTTCAAGTTTAACTAGTTTACTTAAGGCACTTGTCACATCTTTCTCAAAGGCATCAAGTTCAGCAGTAACAAATCGCTCATTATTCACCAGAGTCTGTCTGCGCATAAAAGTTTTAGGAACTTTTGGAAGATGAGAATTTGAAACTTCAATAAAGTAGCCAGCAATATTGTTGTACTTAATTTTCAAATTATTTATTGAAGTCTGTGAACGGTACTTCTCTTCAAGTTTTAAGATTTCATCTGCTGCAGAGTTAGAGAGTTTTGCGAGACGGTCTCGTTCAGGATGGGCCCCCGGCCGGATAAGATTACCTTTCTCTTGGTGAGCACCCATCTCGTCACTAATCGTTTGATGGATCTCAGCGGAGAGCTTAGAGAGAAAATCCACATCTTTTTTAGGAAGCTTTTGAAAGAAGCTAAAATTATGAGCATCCATTTGAGCTTGGATGATAAAATAAATATCTATTGCTCGGGCCATATTGAGAAGATCACCAGCTACTACTTTCTGGGTGGAAACCTTGGCCATAATCCGATCTAGGTCACGGACATTTTCTAGTTCAGAGCGAAGATTTTTCATCACTCCTGGAGCATTCATTAAACTTTGAATGAGATCCTGACGTTTGGAAATCATATTTAAATCACAAAGTGGGGTCTGGAAAAATTGTTTTAAGTAGCGGGCCCCCATGGACGTTTTAGTCCTATCCATGAAACCAAGAAGTGAGCTGCTTTCAGTTTCTCGAGAACGAGGAAAAATTTCAAGACCTGCCAGGGTGGCGTAAGTCACTTTCATGGAGTCTTCGTTATTGATTAAACGGAAAGGACGCAAATGAGAAACTTTCTCAAGGGTTTGAGTAGAAGAGACGTAATAACTTAAAGCACCCAAAGGAGCGAGAACTCGCGAATTCTGAGCAATGATTCCGTCGCGCTGATAGGTCGGAATTAGCTTTTGCAAATAGAGTGAAGAGTGTTTTTCTTCGAAGTACTCTTGGCTTAAGTGAGTCTTAAGTACGTCAAGACTTTGAATGTAGTCATCTACAATAGGAAATTTTTCCCACTGTCCTAAGTAAGAAATAAATTCTTTAGGACGCACCATCATTATGCGCTCACAGAATTCTTCCACTGTTTTGAAAGTAATGCCGAAAAAATCTCCAGTAGTAAAATCAAGCAAAACTAAGATGAAGATTCCGTCTGAGAAATCTCCACTAGCGATAAATTTATTTTCTGTACTACTGGCCTTATCTAAATCGTAGGGCATGCCAGGACTTACAATTTGAGTCACTCCACGTTTAACAATTCCTTTGGCCTCTTTAGGATCTTCAAGTTGCTCACAAATCACAACTTTTTTTCCAAGATTAGAAATGCGGTCCACATAAGTAGCGGCAGCGTGATGAGGAATTCCTGCCATCGGAATTGGTGTTTCCCCTAATTTTCCACGAACTGTTAAAGAGATATTAAGAATGCGGGCAGCTTCGCGGGCATCTTCAAAAAACATTTCGTAAAAATCTCCCATCCTGAACATCAAAAGAATATCGGGATACTGTTTTTTGACTTGGTAGTACTGCTCCATCATAGGGGTGAGTTTGACACCGGACATGACGAGGTCATGCAGGGAGGGAAATTCTGGAAGTGTTTGATTTTGCATACTCTAAAATTACAAAAACCGAGGAAAAACGTCACCTGAATTCACCTTACAATGTCGGGGTAAAAGCTTCCTTAACTGTCTGTAATCTATTAGATCTGGCATAATGAGGGCATGATAAAAATACGCGATAAACGATCAATATTTATTATTTTTGGGTATCTCGCCCTTAATGCCTTTATTTTTGAACTCTCTCTGACTCAAAAAAATGTCCCCTTTGGGACCAAAAACAAACACAAATCCATAGCTCCTGACTTCACAGAAATAGAAAATTTGGATTACTTTCATTTAAGAGATGGAGTGCCTCAATTATCATTGGCGGCAAATAAAATGCGCTCTCAAGGTGAAGATTTCGCCGAATTCGATGAGCCGAAGGGTTTGTATAATTATCTGCAAAAAGACAAAACGATTCGCTATCAGGCCCTCGAAGGAATCTATAAAAAAGCCAAAGAGATTCTCACTCTGGATGGCAAAGTAAAGATGACCACTGATGATGCTGAGTATTTCGCAGATCATTTTAAATATTATTTTAAAAAAGATCTCATCATTGGCAAATCGAACGTAAAAGTTGTGGGTGATGATTTGAAAACCAAAGATCACTTTGTGATCGAATCAGAAACCATGCGCGCCTATCCTCAAAAGCAGTACAGTACTTTTAAAGGGAATGTGCATGGATCTTTAGTGCGCAAAAAGAACTACGAAGGTGGCATGAGTTTTTCTTCTCTTGAAATGCAAATGGATGGAGTAAAATCCCTCGCCCAATTACAGGGGGATGTGATGATGAAACGCGAGGGGTATCTGATAACTGCTGGAAAAGGCGATATCTTTCTTGAAAACTTTAACAAAAGCCTCAAGTATTTCGTCTTTAATGACGATGTGAAAGTGACTGAAACAATTAAGACTCCGACGGGAAATACGCTACGTCGGGCCTTTTCTGAGAGACTGGAAGGTTTTGCAAGAGAAGAGAAAATGATTCTGTCTGGTGCCCCAAGAGTAGAGATGGGGACTGATGTGGTGAAAGGTTACCGCATCACGATCCGAGAGGACATCGATCTCATTGAAGTAGATGATGCCATGTCGGATATGCAGATGAAGAAGAAAGAAAAGAAAGAAAAAAACTAAAGGAATAGTTTAATGGATGCAAGTTTTCACGCTCGCGGTTTGAAGAAAACATATAACGGTCGCGAAGTCGTAAAGAATGTGAGTATCGATGTTGAAAGAGGCGAAGTGGTTGGTCTCCTTGGACCAAACGGAGCTGGGAAAACAACATCTTTTTATATGATGGTGGGATTAGTGAAAGCCGATGAGGGGCAGATTAACCTCTTAAACGAAGATGTCACGAGTCAACCACTGCATGTTAGGGCCCGAAAAGGGATTGGCTATCTTCCACAGGAAGCCAGCGTTTTCAGGGAACTTTCAGTAGAAGATAATATTTTTGCAGTCCTGGAAGTTCGGGACCTGACCGATAAGGAAAGAGTCAACGCCCTCGATAACTTGATCAAAGATTTCGGACTAGACCATATCCGCAAATCGAAAGGCAGGGAGTTATCAGGAGGAGAGAGAAGACGGGTGGAGATAGCGCGCTCACTTGCACTTGATCCAAAGTTCGTTTTGCTAGACGAACCGTTTGCAGGAGTAGATCCCTTAGCTGTTGGTGATATTCAAACCATCATCAAACGCCTGAAGGCAAAAAATATTGGAGTTCTGATCACGGATCACAACGTGAGAGAGACTTTAGGAATTGTTGATAGAGCGTACATCATGAGTAGAGGAGAACTCCTCGTGAGTGGCACACCTGAAGAGATCGTGAATAACGAGATCGCCCGTAAGTTTTACTTAGGGGAAGAATTTAAGATGTAGAGGTTTTTTATGGCGATTAAAATGAGTCAAGGGCTTAAGCAGTCGCAAAGCTTAATGATCACGCCGCAACTTCAACAGGCCATCAAACTTTTAACACTGACCCATTTAGAAATGACCACTCTGATTTCTCAAGAGATGGTTGAGAATCCAATGCTCGAAGAAATTGATGGTGAAATGGATCACGGAGATGTTGAGTCTTCTCGTGATGAGATGGATGCTCAAGAAGCCACCGCAGATAATTTTTCTGGTCCTGAACTGATTGAAGGCGCCAAAGATACATTCGACTGGGACTCGTATTCAGAATCATTTAATACAACTTCTTCTTCATCACCCAATATGAAGGAGAGTCAGTCACCTGACGATATGCCTAGCTATGAAAACATGGTTTCGAAAGCTCAAAGCTTGCAAGAGCATCTTGAGTGGCAGCTCCGTATGGAGAGTTTATCGGCAGAGGATTTAAACTTCGCCCTAGATATCATCGGGAATATTGATGATGACGGTTACTTAGAAATTCCTTTTGAGGAAATTCAGGCCCGCCACGCTCTCGAGAAAGATGCCGCTACCGGCATGCTAGGAATGGTTCAGCACTTGGATCCGATTGGATGTGGAGCGCAGAACTTGGAAGAGTGTTTGGGTGTTCAGGCACGTATGTTGGCTGAAAGATCTCCACTCGTAGAACTCATTATTGAGCGAAGCATGCATGAGTTAGAGAAGAAAGACTACGCTAAGATCGCAAAAGATTTTGCGTGTAGCAAAGAGAAGGTCAAGGACGCTGAGTTGATCATCATGGGACTAAACCCGAAACCGGGTCGCTTAGTTTCAGCTGAAGAGACCCAGTACGTTGTGCCGGATATCTTTGTGGCGGAAGTCGGTGGTGAGTTTGTTGTTCAAGTTAACGATGAAGGTGTTCCTCGCCTTCGGATCTCGAATCTGTATCGCTCTTTGATCAAAAACGGTCAAAGTGATTCAGAGGCCAAAGAGTTTGTGCAAGATAAATTGCGTGCGGCTTTATGGCTTATCAAATCTATCGAGAACCGTCAGAAGACCATTTATAAAGTGGCCAACTCAATCGTTAAGACTCAGCAAGAGTTCTTCAAGAAAGGTCCTGCTTATCTTAAACCGATGATCCTCAAAGACATCGCGGGTGAGATTGGGATGCACGAATCTACGGTGTCACGTGTGACGACTAACAAATTCATGCATACCCCTATCGGGACTTTTGAATTGAAGTACTTCTTCAACGCCGGTATTGGCGGTAAGAATGGTGGTATCGATATCGCTGGTGAAAGTTTAAAGCTCAAAATTAAAGAAATGGTCGGGAATGAAGACCCTAAACGGCCGCTCTCAGACCAAAAAATTTCTGAACTTTTGAGTACCAAGGATATTGTTGTTGCCCGACGAACAGTGGCCAAATACCGCGAGATGATGGGAGTTGCTCCATCCTCTAAGCGTAAAAAATAATCAAAGGAGGTTTTGATGACGTAGAGCTTTTAGACAAGTTTGTGTCCTGTGTCCGATTCATTAATTTTTTTGAGGCACGTTTATGAATTTAAAAATTTCTTGCAAGCACATGAATCATTCCCCAGTTTTTGATCAACATATCAGAGAAAAGTCTGAAAAGTTTGAAAAGTATTTCCAAGGCAATCTTAACGTCCAATGGTTTTTTTGGGTGGAGAATGGTGTGCATTGGTCAGAATTAAAAATCCACGGCCCGAAGTTTGATTTCTTCGCCAAAGGCAGTGCCGATAACATGTATAAAGCTCTCGACTGCACCATGGAAAAAATGGAAAAGCAGATCGATAAACAGAAGAACATAAAACGTCAGTTTGATACTTTCGATGCTCCCAAATATAAGGAGATGAAAAAACAAATTAGAGACGAAGAAGACTATATCTATCACGACGCCGAAGAGTGGTCTGCTTAAACTGGCCGATCCAAAATATACCGAAACTTAAGAAAGGGCCCGAATGGGTCCTTTCTTTGCTTTAAATTATCCCTTTTACTCTTGTTGTTTTTAGAGCTATTTTCAAGACATCCCTGAGACTTGGAAGTTGGTGCAAATCCAACGCTGTCCCGCAACTGTAACCTTCACTGGAAGCCAGATACGGGCCATGGATAAGACATTCCCGAGGAGGAGATGATGTCTAAGCATTTGGTGATTTGCATCACTCTTACAATCTTATTGATCCGTCCCCTCTGGGCAGAAGATTTGGATGCTATCCAGGTTACTGGAACCAAGGATGCCTCTCAGTTTCACCTAGGCTCCTCCCAAAGAGTCTCAACCGTTGAATCTCGGCCAAGTGTCCCTACAATCAATCCTTTGCTTGAATCTATTCCAGGCCTAGTCTCATCCCAGAATGGCGGCTTAGGAGGAAGGGTTTCTTATTTTATTCGCGGAACTGAGAGCCGCCATATCGCTTTCACTTTAGATGGACTCAAGCTCAACGATCCTTCCAATATTGATCGTCAGTTTGATTCTGCGTTTTTCACTTCTCCCATCTTAAGTGAAGCCACGGTTTTTAAAGGTCCTCAGTCCGTGCTCTTTGGCTCAGATGCCATGGGGGGATTGGTTTCAATGCGCACTCGTAGAGGAGAAAATGCTCCGGAAACCAGACTTAATTTAACCGCGGGAAGTTTTGGAACCTATTCAAGTTTTCTCGCTCGTGATTGGAAAACTCAAAATCATAACGGAACTTTAACGGCGGGAAAGATCATCAGCTCCGGATTCTCCAGGTTGAATAAAAAGCGCTTCAATGCCAAAGAAAAAGATAGTGCGGATATTACGAATACCACTTCTTCTTCCGAGCATAGATGGAAGGAGAGGTGGCAAACCGATCTCCTTTTTTCCTATACACATGGTAAGAGCGAACTTGATGGCAATTCAGATGATAATTCTCATGACCACAGCGTGAGTGATCAATATTTGGCCCAGCAAAAAACAAGTTATGCTCTCGATAAAAAAACTGCTCTCTCACTTCGAAATGGTTTAAATCGTCATCAAAGATATTCAAATCAATTGAGCCTTGGAAAAAGCACTTTTCAAGGTCGTATTCTTCAGAATGAATTCCTTTTTCAAAAGGAGATTTCTCACTATTCAGTTTCAAGTGGGATTTCAACAGAACATGAAGATTTAGAATCACAAAGCTTGAGCCGCTCTTTTGATTTACATTCTTTTTTCTTACAGAATTTGTACAAGAAAGATGACTGGAGCATTCAGGGGGGAGTGAGAGCAGAAAATCATACTCGTTATGGAAACTTCACCACTGGCTCAACTGGACTTTCTTATCTGCCCGGCATCCATACTTTCTCTCTTCAATACTCACAAGGATTCAAAGCTCCTGGACTCTATCAGCTCTATGCACCAGCTCCGTTGGGTAATAAAGAGTTGGTTCCAGAGAGAAATCATTCCTGGGAAGCCGGTTGGACATCCAAAAATAATTCCTGGGAAACCGGTCTGAGTTTCTTTCAAAATAATTTATCGAATTTAATAACCTATTCAAGCAATGGTTATCGCAACCAAGGGAACTTTATTGCAGAAGGCGTAGAGCTCTCCGGCAAGTATGCATTTTCAAAGTTCCTTGTAAGCTCAGGATTTACCCATCAGCAGTTCAGAGAAGTGGAAACTGTGGTCTTGCGTCGCCCGTATAATATGGCCAATTTAAATTTTTCCTATTTTATGACTGAAGCCAGCGAACTTTTTACTAAGCTGAGATGGTTTGATAGTCGCAAAGACTTAGGTCCGGTTCACAATGAAAAGCTCAATGGATTTGAAACGGTGGATTTAGGTGCTCGCTATGTGAAAAATCGGGATGAGTATGGCATTCAACTGACCAATCTCTTCAATCGAGAATACGAAGAACTCTATGGATATACGGTAATGCCAAGATCCCTTTTCTTAAATTATGGCCGCAAATTTTAGTGGACGGTTTTTTTCTCGTCTGCATCTTCAAAACAGCATGATCCTGCATGCTCGTCCATTTCTTGCTCCATGCTGGCTTCATAGGCAGCAACCTCTTCTTGGTTCAGACCTAATGATGTCGTGAGAGTCTCAGAGAGTGTAGGATTGACCACTTTGATATCTAGTCCCATCTCTTCCATTTCTGCCGCAAAATGGTAGGCCTTTTCGGACTCGCTCAAAGCGCATTCAAAGAGAACTTGGTCTGTTTGAACGTCTTTAACCTGGATTTTGGGCATTTCTTTTTTCATGACCTGATGGTAGTAATCCATGAACCAAGTTGTCAAAGGATGAGTCACTCATGGGTTTAGTTCTCTGGATCGATCAAAATACATTCGCTACGAGTCTTATAGAAAGAGTCTTTAAGAAGCATGGGCTTGGGTTCTATTCATTAGCCTCGGCAAAGGATTTTGCTTACTTAGTT
>CAMDDI010000115.1 GCA_945890905.1 Bacteriovorax stolpii | reverse complement strand
AAAGGGACTTTGAATACCGGAGGATAAGCCCTCACCCACCACATATAAGGTATTCCCAAATTAATAGAGCTAATGAAAATTGAACGGACAAGGGTTCAATTCTCACCACCTCCACCAAAATATTGAAAAGACATCATAAATTTCGAATTTTTATAAGGGAAGTAGCTTTTTTAGGTCTGTTTTTGAATATCGCGATTCGTATCGATTTATAACGATAGTTGTTTATTCTTATAATTAACTCTCAAAATTAAGAATTCAAAAAAGAAAAAAATATCTCTTCAGCACGATAATTTTGCTTATCGTGCTGAACATTTTTACGAAATATTTTGCGGACTCTTCGAAAAAATCTCTTTAATCCAGGCCGGTCTTACGATTGTATTTTTCTCAAACCCAGTCGCTAGATAAAGATTTAAAAATCCAAGTGCAAAAATTTTCTCAGATTCAATTTCTCCAAGTATTCCGTCACCTAGATTTGAATCGATATAAATCTTACTTTCTTTTCCAAAAGATCCATTTGATTTCAAGAATTCATCGATTGATGGAAAAGCAGAGAAGGGGAGACCCTTCTTCGAACAATGTGAAGCCCAGTTCAAACGGACCAACCGATCATCATCAATCAACACTATTTGAGGCTTCGGATTTTGTCGTTCTGGTTCGTCACCGCTGCGACTCCCCTTCTCATCTACGTACTGTTTGTACGCATCGCTCGGAGAATCTTGGGTTCCTGCCATAACACCAAACATCAAAGCCTCAGGGGTGGCGGAGCCCGACTCCCCTTCTCCATTCGTTATAAACTTCACCACATCAGGACTCTTTGAAACAAAGCGCTTTGGAGCAACACCACCAGCATTTCCCTCCCCCACCATAGAAGCAATTCCCAACTTCGAAGTATCTATATGCTTCGAAGACTCGGAGAGCTCCGTTTCTACCTTCACATAGTTTACGAGCGACTTTGGCAAAAGCCTGATTCCGGCCTTAAGACAGCGTGACTGAACTTCAAGTTCTTCATCCCTAGCAGTGACCAAAATGCTGTTTTGGGCATGATTAAGCTTTAGAATGGTGTCGATACCATCCAGATCCTTATCCATAAGCTCGAAATCGCTCAATAGAAGGATTTTAGGATGAAGACCTTGGTACTTCTGTAGCATCTCTTTTACGGAGTAAATATGCTCAACCTTGGACTCTAAACCCTCAAAGCGTTTTTTCCAAACCTCATGAAATGCTAAGTCATCATCCAAAATAATAATTCTCTCGTATCTGTGAGGGTCTATAGAGCCGACAAACGAACTGGGTGTCTCAGACTTTGGTAGAGAAATAAGAAAAGAAGTCCCCTTCCCCTCTACCGACTCAAACAAGATTTCTCCCCCAGCGGCCTCAATATCCTGTTTGGCATTGAATAAGCCAAGGCCATTGCCAGTTTTTTTAGTGGTAAAGCCCTTCACGAATATATGTCTCTTGTTCTCTGCAGAGATTCCAGGACCATTATCTGAAATCCTGATTTCATTAAACTGTTTATTTGAAACTAAGCTAATTGAAATATTCCCAGATTGCCCACTGAAAGAATCGGCCGCATTATTAATCAAATTAGAAATAATCGATTTAATTGCACTTCTTTGTACTTTTGAAAACAAACCGTAAGAATTTGAATCAAGAAGTTCCAAAATTTCAACATTACCACTGTTTCTAAATTCAATTTTCTTTTCCGTTAATACACTTGAGACCAAACTAAGAAGTTCCTCGGGTCTTGAATCTTGAATTAATCCAGATCCTTGCTTATGGGTTTTGAGAAGATTAAAGGTAATTTCCTCAATACGATTAATACTCATTTGAATTCTACGACGAGAGTTTTCTGGTAAAGGAGCTAAGTCTTCTTTAATTCCTTTTAACATTTCTAAAGGGGACCTAATATCATGGGCGGCCTGAGTTGCGACTTTGGCCACTGCTTCGATACGGACTTTTTCTAATTCCTGAGATTGATTGATTCTTAACTTATCAACAATTGAATTTGTCGCCGATATTAAAGAATTTATTTCTGAATACCTACTATCTTCAGGTTGCTTAACAAAAATCCCTTCCGTTATTTTGGTTAAATTCTTAAGGAATTCATAAAGTGGGCTTAAAATTCGGCCTATAACGAATTGATAAATTAAAGCGTAGATAAATCCCAAAATAACAATCGTAATTAAAAGAATTATAAGATTTTTCCCAAGCCAAGGAACCATACCTGGCTTCACATACTCCACGCATAATTTAAGACTATTATTGAAACCAATTTCAATCGGGGCGCATTGACCGTTTTGCTTATCGAGATTGTTTGTTGCCTGTATTAGAAATCCATCCTTCTGAGATAATCGTATCCGAGATCGAAGTCTTGATATTGAATTATTTAATATCTTGTTATTAATACTACCCACGAGATAGCCAACTGTTACATTGCTTTCGGATTTTATTTTGGCGCCTACATAGAATTTAACAATATTTAAGTTTGGAACATCAATTGATCTAACAATTTCAACATCATTCGAGGAAGCCATTTCTTTAGCTATATCTTTAATTTGCTGATTATTTTCCATGAGTGAAAAAATATCAGAACCGTCATCATTAGAGGCAAAAAACTCGAAACTTGAATCTAAAACAATAATTTTATCAAAGAGACCACTCCTTTTATTAGAAGCTTCTAGAAGTTCATTGAGTGCTTCAGGTCTCGAGAATTCAAGTGAAACCCTTGGGAGGGAAAGCTGTGAAAGCAAAGATAAAGTCCCTGTAGCAGATTCTATCTTATCGCTAATATCTTCTGTCGTATTTGTTATCTCTACTGTGTTCGATTTATTAAGACCATCAACAATAATACTTTCAGTGGAATAATAGTAATACGCTTGAAATAAAATGAGTGGAACGATACTCAGAATACCTGAAATTAATATTAGTCGTAATTTCATATTACCTTAAATATTCTAGAGGAATTTTTTTCTCTAACTTTGCGAAGTCGAGCATTTCATTTGGGATTGTATATTTGAGCTGATCCGCTCTCTCTTTGTTGATAACGACACGAACCGACTTAACTTTTTTAAAAGGAATATCTCTAAGCTTCTTCCCCTCATTGGTTGCAGTTATTGCAGCAGATATGGCTTCAAATGCGAGATCTTCAGAGTTAACAGAAAAGCATAGCAACATCCCTAACAACTGAGAGGCGTTAACAATGCCAATTTCAGGAATTTTACTTTCTTTTTGATAAAATGTTCCAATATCTTTAATAGATACTTCTTTGCCATTTTGGTAGACATCCCAAGGCACGAGAATCCAGAAAGCTTCATTATTTCCTTTTTTAGATTTAATCGCTTTCTTCCAAACTTCCCATTCTTTTGATTGAATAACTTCATCGAGTTTAATGTTCGAATACTTGTTCCCGTGTTCCTTGAATTTTGCCAAGATTTGAGAAGTAATAATATCGGAGGAGTCATTTTGGGTCGTGAGAATTGAGATTCTGCTAATAGAAGGGCGAATCTTCTTTAAAAGCTTTAATGGCCCTTCAAATGGGTAGCGTTCTAGAATCGCTGTAAAATTTCTTTTTGGATCGCCTTCCTTCAAAAACCATGACTGGTTTTCAATTTCTTTGTTAATTCCCGACGCAACAATAGGTATGTTAAGTGCATTTAGAGAAGGGATAAAATCCTCTGCAGCTTCGTCATCGAAAACTATGATTAAATTTGGAGAAAAATTCTTTATCTCATTTTTTATTCTTGTTAGGTGAATGTTCTTCTCTTTCCTTTGAAGAACGTAATTGTAGTCATATTGCTTGATTTCATAATTTAAAATATTGTGAAATTTTAAGCCTTGAGTGATACCTTTATATGCCTGCTCTGACCAAAGTCCAGGAAGGTAGCTATGAATGAGATATACTTTTAATGGCAAAGTCGTCGCTTCCACCCTGAAAGCAATTCCGCTGATAAAGATTGTAAGAAGAAGAATATTTCTAAGCATATAAGTATGTTTGTGTCTCTAGTGGTTGGCCGTTAATAAGATGAATGGCATTGATACCTACACTTTTGGCCCCTTCAACGTGATGAATACTGTCATCAATAAAGATCGTTCTTTCTGGGTTCAGATTTTGTTCTTGAATTACAAGGTCAAAAATATCAGTGCTTGGTTTTCGAAGGCCTATATGGTGAGAGTAGTAACCCTTATCAAACAATAAAAGAAACTCATTCGTTTCACCAATTTCTTTGAATCGTTCTTCAACTGCAATCTCGTGAAGATGATTTATATTGCTCAGAAGATATACTTTCTTACCTTGTTCCTTTAATGACCTAATCAGTTGGATCCTTTCTTTAGGAATATCGAGAATCATTGCATTCCAATATTTTTTAAAGTCATCGTAGGAGAAGCTTTTGTTGTAATGGCCATTAAATGATTTTATAAATTCATCTGTATTTATTTTCCCAATCTCATAAGCACTAAAGAATGGAAGTTGTTCTTTTTTTCCAAAAAACACATTTCTATCTAGGTTTGGGAGATGTTTTTCAAACTCGATCACAGTGAGATTGTAATCAAGGTTCAGGATAACTCCGCCTAGATCAAAAATTATGGCATCAATTTCTTTTAAGTCTTTCATATTAATCTCTTATTATGTTTTCCACTGGCATTAGACATGAAATCTTAGCGAGGTTTTGTTTTAGATCGTCCGAGTTCTCTTTCGAAGAATAAAGGTATCTCATATCCCCATCCTTCATCTCATACCTAACCACCACCCCCTCAATCTGAAGCTTCGGCAGACTTGTATCGGGCTCTTGATCCGAAACCACCAGCACGATCTCTTGCTTCAAATTCTCTAAGAGAGTATTTCTAGAAGTCTTAACCATCTTTAAGAGAACTTCATGAATGGCATGAAAGATTTCGTTATTTTCGGGATCTTCAAAGGCATCATCACCCATGGCATTAAGGGCAGTCGTTATGTCTTTAAACTTCCCCGTAATGTCGTGCTTATAATTTCTCATCGTACTATTGGAGCTCATGAGCGTACTCCATCGTTTTATTCAAGGGTCTAAGAAACTCTTGCTCATTTTTTTCGTGATACTTATAGAAAGTCCCAGACGATATCTGAAGCTCAGCAATTGCCTGTCTCGCCTTGTTATCATTTTCTTCAAGTGATTTTTTTACGACTTCTCTTGAAAAGAGTTCCATAAACTCTTTGAGACCGACTTTTTTAATGATGTCATAATGATCATCAGTTAAAAGTGCTTTCTCGCGTTTAAAGGTAGATGATTTTGTAAATTCTAGAACATCTTCGGTCTTAATCACTCCAGCATTATTAAGCGAGATCACTTCAGCAAAACGAAGGAGCTCTCTAATATTTCCTGGCCAAGCGTAAGACTCTAGAATTTTCTTGGCCTCATCTTTAAAGATGATTTTACGAGATCCCATAAGCTTCGTTTTAAGAATGGGAAAGATATCTTCTTTGCGGTTACGAAGAGAAGGCTGAGTGAAGGTATATCCACTAATTCGCTGGAATAAATCGAAGCGAAACTTACCACTTTTAATCAGGGCCTCAAGATTATCTAAGGTAGCGCATATTACTCTAAACTCAGATTTAACTAATTTGTTTGAACCCACAGGATAAAACACTTTCTCCTCAATCGCTTTGAGAAGGGCCTCTTGCATATCAAGCGACATCGATCCAATTTCATCCAGGAAAAGGGTTCCGTTGTTCGCCTCTAGGAGTTTTCCGATTTTATCTGAATCTGCCCCAGTGAAGGATCCTTTGGAATGACCAAAGAGTTCAGACTTAAGTGTATCGCCGTTAAAAGTGGCGCAGTTAAGTTCAATGAACTTCCCTTTTCGGCGAGAGATTTCATGAATAGAGCGAGCGAGATGAGACTTACCTGTTCCAGATTCACCTAGAATGGTTATCGGGATCTCAGTCGGAAGAACTTTAAGAAGTCTTTTGAGTTCTTCTTTGTACTTCTTATTTTGAGTCTGGATAACGTCTTTAAAGAGATGACCCTCAGTGAAGCTATCCTTTGAAAGAAAATACCGGTTCAGGGTCTCTGAAATATGTTCTTTCTCGTTACCCTTATTATAAACATCCTGGCAGCCCAGATCGTAGGCCATCTCTGCAATCAATTCATCCTCAATAGAAGTCATGATTACAGTATAGAAGCCTCTCTTAATCGAGAGGGGAATGAGCTTAAGGCCCAAGAGCTCTTTTGAATCATCGAGCTTCAAATCTACATAACAAATATCGAATGTATGATTCTCAAGCTTCCTCACTGCATCCTCATAAGAAGAGGACTCAATCACGGTATAACTATCATCAAGCTGATTGATAATATTTAGTCGGGCCAGTTTTTCATCATCAACAATAAGTACTTTCATGCCTAATCCGTTTCATTATTTAAAACACTGGTTTTGAATTTTGAAACTATTTACCCTGATTCCACATGGCCGTCCATAGAAAAATTTACATAACTTGGCACTTAACTCCCCGTTTTTAATGCTCCATTCTCGATCAATCCCAATGGTTTCTCATTTTGGCCCCTCCATTGCTTTAGGCATCGGCATTAGGAAAACCAATAACGGTTACAAATCCTCAAAGGAGAATTTATATGAAATTCAATTCCACTCTATCGATTGCTCTCGCCTCAATGTGTGTTGTTTCAACTGCGTTTGCAGTTCCAACTATCTACCCAACAAAGGTCACTCACCTATCTGAGATTCAAAACCCTACCAACTCAAACATCATCTCGGATTCAGATGATGAGAAAGTTTTCTGGGTTATGCCACCAAACTCTGGAACATCAGATGTGAAAGGACTTCACACCATCACAGCAAACGTTGGTTTCTGTAGGGAGATGTCTGATCTTCAGGGTTATAGTCGAGAAACAGTCCTAAGAATTAATACTCTTATGGAGCAAGAGAAAGAATCTCAGGCGAAAGTTGAAAGTAAGCTCTCTGAACTAGCAAATGCCCGCCAAGAGCTTGCTCAATACGTCGTGGTGAGCCGCCTTGAAGAACTTGAACACATTGATCTAAGAGTTGATTCAATCGAAATTGAGATTAAGTCCCTTACAGAAAAACTTTTAAGCTGCACTCAGTACTGCGATAACTTGAGAAATCAAATTTCAACTTTGAAGAATGAAAAACGCGAAGAAATCTTAAGGCGCCGTGATATCGTGGCAAGATCGGCCGTTGCAGCACGTGCCTATGAGCGAAAGAAAGCGGCAGTAGAGGGAATCGTTTCTGATCTTGAATCAATGGACGAGTCATGGAACAAGCTGAAGGAGAAACTCGGAAAAGTTCATTCTCTTTATATTGAAATCTATTCTTCTTTTGCAAAGATGGAAGGAGCTCGGGCCGCCATTATTTTTGATAACAAATGGGACACAAATATTGTCGCCTTAAGAGAAAAGAATCCAGGCTTTGCATTCCAAAAAATTCAAACTCAAGACGCTGTCATTACCACAAGTATCGCTGAACTCAGAGACATCCCATCGGGTGGAGCGATCATGAGCTATGACGTCGGAGGGAGTGTCTCGGAAGGTAAACTAACCCTACCTTCATATCCTGAAAACATGACAGGTAACGTACGCTTGAGTCTTCTAGGAGCATGCCCAATTCTTCATCCTGACTACTTTGATATCTCTGTAGCTAATGGATCTGACCAGATGAAATACGGGATGACGGTTTCTTATGAATACCCAACGGCCTTCGTTGCCAGTGCTACTGCAAAATACAACATGCATAAGCTCTATAAAAAAATCATGAAGAGTGGATCTAAGGGAGGATTATTTAAATCACGAAGCTGGAGCAGCATTGAAGAAAAGACATACTTTAAAGATGAATTCAGTGTCGTCTGGAAAGAGCAAGACGCTCAAAACTCACTCTCTGAGTTAGAAAAAGCTGAACTTGAAAAGGAAATGAGAAACCAGATCTTTGGTCGCCTTGCAGTGATTGGTCTTCCGACGGTAGCAGACCCAGGAGTTTTAGTTACCCCTGATCTTCCAACAAACGGTGCAGTGGTTCTCGGGAACTCACTTGAGAACAATAAAACGTGCCAGACAAACAAATACTGTGCTGCCGCTGCTATCGGTGTCAAAACACTCGCAGCAATCTTTGGTAGTAGTTCAACAGCTGCCAGCTACACCAACACTCAGGACGTAGACATGACTGAATCTTGGTCTAAAGAAAAAGTCGTCTTTAAGCCATGGATCTCATCTTACCGTTAATTTTTACAATATCGAAGTACTCCTATTAAGGAGTACTTCTAAAAAAGGAAATTCAAATGAAAACGAAGAAGCAAAAAATGATTAAAAATACGATTCTTGCCTTAGTTCTATTAAATTCAAGTTTAGCTCTCTCAGAAGTTAATTCACCTCTTTGGGTAAATACCCCTTTCTGGAAGGCCCCACAATTAAGTGAAATGGCACTTAAAGTAGATGCAACTCAGCCTGAGCTAATTGCTGCCTGTGATCTCTATAGAGACCTCATCGTAAAAGTTGAGACACAAGGAATGTACCCCGGTCTGCCCAAAAAAATTGATCGATGGAGAAAAACAATCCTTCCAGGATCGCCAATCAATGTTTCCGAATTCTTGGGCACTTTTGAATTTAAAAATGCTTTAAATACAAACTACGAAGAGCTTATCGATCTCTCAGAAACCATGACAATTGATGAAAACAAAGAGCCACTACCTCTGTTTACTCACCTTAAGGCAACAACAGGTGTCTCAATGAATGAGGTACAGGAATTTAAGGTTGAGTACATTGAAGGCAAGCACTCCCTTACAAAGTTCTCAAGAGGTTTGGGCCTTAGTGATTCAGAAATCATGAGTGAGATTAGTTTAAATGGGAATACAGTACTTCAAATCCTGGGACGGGATGTGGCCTGTGACCTTCTTCTGGGGAATATAAAACTAACGGCCAAGGCACCATCTTATGTGAGCCTTGAAAAAGCAGATGTTCTTGAACTAGAAAACTTCTATCACAGAAAACTTACGCCTGAGCTCAATCGAATTCTTCCCCCTTTAAGAGAGTCAGCAATCATTAAATCTGCCCGCCTTGGGTATCAGATGGGGCGAATTATCGAAGAAGAGTTGCATCAAAAAAGTATGGAAGTGACTGAAACTCAAATCAAAGGCCTATTTGATGTTCTTTTTGTCACTAAGACACTTGATTCCTCAGTGAACCTTATTGAGAACAACAAAAAGAGAGTTGTTAATCTAGTGAGTTCATCAGAGGGTAGTCCCGTGTCCATAAACATTAGTCACGAATAAGTTAAAAGGGGAAAATGATTATGAAAAAATATATTTTTGGATCACTCTTAATACTGGGCTTCGTTTGCATCACAACCTTTAAAGCCGATTTAAAGGTTGCAGCTAAAACCCTAGGCACTCCAATGTCAGTGGCCACAGCAAAAGTACAAGCAAAAGATTTTTCTATTAAAGCTGAACCCCAGGTTCCTTCACTCTCTGAATTTACGGTAAAAGATTTAGAGGCGAAGTTTTCTGGCCTCTCTGAGAATGAACTTAATCACGAGGGTAAGCTAAATTCTAAGATGGCAGAAGAAAATCAATTATTTGAAAAGGCAAATTCAAATAAGCTTGACGTAAATTCTTCAAAACTCATGGTTCAATACATAAGGGTTAACCGAGTTCTCAATCAAATTCTTCTCGAGCGTAAGCTTGATGAAATCGAAAGAGATACTCTATGAAACCCAGAGGACTGCACCAGTTCGTTCTGATTTTAATCACTATGATCTCTTTTACTAGTTGCATAAGACGTAAATCAGAGACCTCTCGTCTCTTCAACCTATCTGAGTCCGAACAGACTGATCTTTTAAAAGATTGCTCGGACATGGAAAAAGATGGGGATATGTTGGAAGTTATTAAAGAGATCAAAAGAGATACTCTGAGGATCTTTGATTTTCTTGAGGCAGCACATCCAGAAGAGAATGCTCCACAGGTTACTTCACTATCAGAACGAATTACGGAAAACGCGAAACGAGCTATCTCGCTCTCAAGACCTGAATGGACTGACAGTAAATGGAATTATGAGACCGTTTGGAACTTGGGTGAAAAAGATTTCAA
>CAMDDI010000114.1 GCA_945890905.1 Bacteriovorax stolpii | reverse complement strand
ATCCTGTGAACATGGCCAATAGAAAAAGAGTTCCGAATTCTAAAAGTAAATTGAGTCTGAGCTGTCCTGCCGAAAATCCTAAGCTCTTCATCAGCGCCAAATCATAATAGCGTCGGTAAACCTGATCATGAGAGAGCCCATAGAGGATCACAAAACCCACCGCCAAAGATAGCCAAGAAATAATTTCGATAGCGTAACGAGATTTTTCAAACAAACCAGAGAGCTTGCCAACTAATTCTTCTACATCAATAAAAGAGATATTAGGAAAGAGTTGAATGGATTCTCTTTGAAAAGAGAGTTTTTGATCCCTCATTCCTGCTGGTAAAACGGCCAGATATGTTTTTGGTGCCCCTTCAATGACACCTGGTTCGAGGGTCACAATAAAATTAGGATAAAACGTAGTCCATTTCACATCACGAAGATTATGCACAAGACCTTCCTGCTCCACTCCTTGAATATCAAATGTCACACGATCACCAATTTTTAAATTCATGCGCCCGGCCCATTTTTTCTCTAGAGAAACCAGGGCCACATCACTGGTTATATCTCGAGTCGCAGGAAATGGTTTTCCTTGAATTATTTTTTCTGCACTGGTGAGATAACTGCGGTAAGTGATGTTGATCCCATTATTGCGCAAGCGAGTATCCTCATCTTCTTCTTTTGAACGCATGTCTAGGGTCGACTTCTTGCGTTCAAACTTAACTCCATTAACTTTTTCTAAGCGCGCCCGAATCATAGGAGTAATGGCATCAAGAGGAGTTCCTCGCTTGATGGCAAAATCTCTGAGAGCTTCCATTTGCTCTTCTTGAATATCAAAAACAAAAAGACCCGGCTTGTGATCATCCCATGCAAACTCTTTTTGAATCATGCCGTCGAGTTGCAAGATTAAAGAAATAAGTGTGGCCCCCATAGCAAGGGAGAGGAAACTTAAAGTGAGCTTATGTCCAGAACGGGTAAGACTTCTCAAGGCCAGGCCAATTTCAATGGAAGGATTAAGAAGTCCTTTTTTTCCGATGCCTTTTTTAAGAATAAATTGCAACAAGCGGATAAGTAGAGTTGAAAGAAGAAAGACTCCCATTAAGGCAGCAAAAAAAATACTTCCAATTTTTTGTGAATGACTCAGTCTCCATGAGAAAGTCCAAAGTAAAACCAGGAAAGGAATAAAATCATAAAAACGAAATTTCCCCAGTGAAAGCTTTGAAGCTTTAAGTTGCGCGCCCATGGGTGTGCGCATGAGTCCCATCACTAAAGGAATGAGTATGGAGAGGGCAAGTCCATAGAGGAAAGGCAGTTCAGAGAGGGCCGATAAAAGATTGAGCTTTGCAGAGAGATCTAGTCCCAAATACTGGGTCAATACAGGAACAATGGCCGAATATCCTGGAATGAGGATGAGCAGATCCACTATAAAAACCAGGATAAAAAGAAGACTGAACTGGCCCAGGATTGAAAAAATAATTTTTTCTTTGGTTAATCCAAAAAGATTGATGAGACAGAGATCTTTAAGTCTCGCCAAGAGATGAGACTGATAAAGATAAAAAATTCCAACCAAAGAAAGTATCAGACCAATAAGTGCGGCCAGTGACATAAAGCTAGTGATCATACTGATCATGCGTCCAGTCTGCTCACTAGTATCTTCTGGCAAAGTGACCTTAATACCTGGATCGGGAAGTTTCTGATAGATGAGTTTTTTAAGCCGGATAAGTTCTTGGGTAGAATTATCTCTTAACCGAAAGTGTCTGGCGTAACTGCCTGTGGCCCCAGGTTTCATGAGTCCACTTCGAACAAGTTCTGCCAATGGTAAATACACCCGAGGAGCTAAGGAAAAACCCCTCAGTCCTACAGAAGTATCATCTTTAACTATGCCTTGAACTCGGAGTTTAATCACACCCACTTGGAGTTCATCACCAACGCTGATACTCCACAGATCGGCCAGATCTTTTGAGATGATGAAATTTTTAGCATTAAATGATCCAGACTTAAGTGTGACCCCACCATAAAATGGAAACCCCTCCTCAATGGCGCGAAGTTCAACCAGTCTGGCCTGTTTACTCTCTAGGTGAGTGACCATAGAGTAAAAATCTATGACCTGATAACTTTGAGTGGCATCTTTTAATACTTCACCTAAATTCTGTAATTCCTCAGGAAATAAATCTCTCCGTGCACCTACCACAAAATCTGAGGTGAGAAGATTTTTTGCATTGTTCTCTAATTGGCCCCTTACTTGACCGGAAATAATACTAATTCCGGTAAGGCCAAGAGTTCCTAAAAGAAGTGTGATACCTAAGAGAAAGAAAAAGAATGGAAATTTTTTGAACTCTTTCCAATAGAAAAAGCGCAGGATCAAAGAATACTCCCATGCTCTAAGTGAACAGTGCGGGAGCATTTACGGGCCAGATCTGGATCATGAGTCACAAGCACCATAGTGGTAGAAGTTTTGGCCACCATTTGAAATAGAAGATCCATGACTTTAGCACCAGTTTCTTCATCGAGATTCCCACTGGGCTCATCTGCAAAAAGAATGGTGGGAGAAATTGCCAGAGCACGGGCCAAGGCCACACGCTGACTCTCTCCTCCGCTGAGTTCCGAAGGCAAGTGATGAGCGCGGTGACTTAACCCCACACTTTCAAGCAATGAGCTGGCCTTATCAAAAGCATCTTTGCGCTTTAAAAGCTCCAAAGGTAGAAGGACATTCTCCATCGCCGTGAGAGTGGAAACAAGATGGAACTGCTGGAAAACAATTCCCATATTTTGTGCCCGAAAAGCTGTGAGATCTTTTTCAGACATGTTGGATAGATTCACATCATTTAAAATGATTTCTCCACTATCTGGCTGATCCAAACCCGCAAGTAATGAAAGAAGAGTTGATTTGCCAGAGCCAGACTTACCAATCAGGGCAAGAGTCTCGCCTCTTTTGACCTCTAGGTTAACACCCTTGAGGACTTCCACCCGGGACTCAGACTGTCCGTAGCTTTTTTTTAAATTCTGAATGCGCATCATAATTCAGACTCGAGAACTTTGAGCACGTTTTTGGCCATCATTTCGTGCCCCGCCGGATTGGGATGAAGACCGTCTGCAAGATTGAGTTTCGGATTCCCACCCACGCCTTCCAAAAGAAATGGAATGAAGGCCAGCTTATATTTCTTAGCAAGAGTTGAGAAAACTTTCTCAAAATCAGTTCGATAAGGCTCACCATAATTTGTAGGCATCTTAGCACCTGCAAGAACCACAGTTATGTCACGTTCCTGAGCCTTCTCAATAACTTCTGCGAGATTTTTTTCTGTCTGAGTTGTTTTAAGTCCTCGTAAACCATCATTACTCCCAAGTGCCAAAACCATCATGTCGGGTTTTGATTTTAGGTACCAATCGAGACGCTTGAGCCCACTGGCCGTAGTTGCACCACTGACTCCCCCATTGATCACTTTGATATCAGCTCTCTTCTTTTTGAGCTCTCTTTCAACTACCGCTGGGTAAGCTTCTTCTTTTGAAAGCTGATAGCCCTCAGTGAGAGAATCACCCAAGAATAAAATTGTTTTAGCGGAAACCGTAAGTGAGAAAAAGACTAGGACAAATAATAAAGAGATTGCATGCATAATTATCCTTTAAAAAATGCTTTGTACCTTCCCGGTCTAATAGCAAAGCTTGCCCATAAGACTGGAAACATGAGCGGAGCTAAAAAAGATGGTCTACATTCAAAATGAATATCATCCACAATCTCAGTTTGCTGCTCACTTATTCTAACGACTCTGTGGTGATGTTTCCAGTTAGACAATGGTTTAGGGAGGACTTTTCCCTCATCGATAAATGACCATTCTGAAGGAGTATCACTGTGATGCGTGATTAAACTTTCCCACTCATCTTTGATTCCAAGCATCTGCATTTCAAGATGCACCTGGTCTCCTGTTTTACATCCGTCAAAACGAATCAATTTTGCTTTGGCCCAAGGAGGTGCTAGGGCCAAAAAAAGTTCTCGGTTAAATCCAGCTTTCACTTTCTCGAAAGGAACATCTAAAAGTGTTCGTATAAGTATATTCACTTTTTCTTTTTGAGTTCTTCAACTTCAGCACGAAGTTGAGTGATCTCTGCTTTAAGAGAAGCCAGCTCGCCGTAAACTTTATTGATTTCTTTCACTAAACTATCAGTACGCTCACGAGCATTATTTCCTTCCATGATATCGTTCTTATAATATTTTTGGTCCTCGGGTTTAAGATAACCGTAGTCAACTCCTGCAGCAAAAACTGAAGCCGAAAAGAGAATCAAGTAGCCTACTAAAAATTTGTTCATAAGAGCCTCCGTATGAGAAATATCATATTCTTCTTTTTACCCTTTCCCAATCCCCAAATATCTTTTACTGATACGTGTCAGAGCCATTTAGACATTGCGTGAGTGAGAGGGGTTTTGCTTAAATGGGGTATGAAAAAAATTGCCTGTGTCTATTCTTTTAGCTCTTCGAGTTGGGTTAGCTGTCAGAAGATTGTTAGTAATCTACATAAGTCTTATGCGGAATTGGAAGATGTTCAAATTACTAATCACCATTATACTGAACCCATAACTGCAGATGATATTGTAGGAAGCAAAGAAGATATTATTGCTGCTAAGCCTGACATTATTGTTTTTATGGATCATAAGCCTCATCCACTTCACATCATTTCACTTCTTGTTAAAGAGTATAAAACTATACCTAAGAAGCCTCGTCTCGTGTTTCATGTTTTTGGGGATTTTACTCTTTACTATCATGACTGGCATGCTCTCTCTGAGCAGATATATGGTTACGAAGTTGATTTCATTGTGGCCTCAGAGAGACAAAAAATTCTTATTGATAAATTTCTGGCTTTTCCGATGAAGAGCCATATATGTCCATTTCCCGTGGATGAGAATGAATTCCATGAAGATTTAAAACTTCGAGACAAACAACGACAGGCCTGGAAAATTGATAAAAATCAAAAAGCGTTCGTCTATACCGGTCGGCTATCAAGACAAAAACGGATTCTTTTGGTGATGAAAACCTTTGCCCAGGCTTGTGAAGAGTCTGGAAACTCTAACTGCCAACTCTATCTTTATGGGAATCCAGATTTTATAGCAGATCGTTTCATTGGGGTCTGGGAAATCGAAGGCGAATACTTTCGCATGATTCATAGGCTATATGAATCAATGCCTGAAGAAATTAAGAGCAGAATTCATTTTATGGGGAATATTCATAATAAAGATTTGAAAGACGTTTATCAAGGTGCCGACTATTTGGTAAATATCAGCGTTCATAATGATGAAGATTATGGAATGAGTGTAGCTGAAGCACAATGCTGTGGGCTTCCTGCTATTCTCTCAGACTGGGGAGGACTAGCGGGATTTGAAATGCCTGAAGTTCAAGACGCCACTGTGTATATACCAGTGAGAATCGGAGATAACGCAAAAATTCTTAATAAGACAGTCTTACTCAGGGCCTTGACTCATGCCATGACAAATGAAAAGAAAATTGATCGTAAAGCAATTGCGAAAATTGCCCATGCTAAACTAGGTGTTAGTGCGCAAGTGAAAACCTTGGCCAATATTTTTGCAACCAAGCCTGTGGTCTTTGTGAAAATGTCTCCCTTTTTCCAGAAAATTTATTTGCGTACACAGTTCACAGGGCGCGTGCACTTAACTAAGTCACGAAAAATTAACTACATTTATAGAGAGATATATTCATCTTATGTTAGACCTCATTCATAAACAGTATCAAAGCCGTAAAGCACTTTCCCAAACTGCTTACTATGATTATAGCGACCGCTCGAAGTGGCCAGCTTACCATTGGGAGCTTTATCCACTGGTAGACGAGTTCTATCACGAACTTAACCCTTTCTTTCTGTATAACCTATACTCGAAAAATTTCTTCAACATCATGAATTTTTTCACAGTGAAAGACGGCTACATAACTTTCGCTGAATTTCTGTTGAAAAATTATCAGAGTATCCCAAAATACGGTGCCCATTTTTTAATCCACAAGAGCCTGGTCACTTTAGTTCCACCTAACCTTCGTTCATATTTTAGTTGCTGGGAAATGAGCCAGCCAAAGAAGATAAGAATTGAGGATGCTAAAACGGTGGTCGTCTTTGGTCTTATGTGTGATCAGTATCTAGGAAGCTTAGATAAACTCGCAGTACGTTTTGAAGAACTAAAAAAAATCAATCCTGAAGCTGACATTGAGCTCTATCTCACTCCGAGAAAAGAGCCCCTTGAAGAAACAGGAAAAGAAGTCGTAACTCACTTTGAAGTCTACGACATCATTAAAAATGCCCTTCCTAACCGTAAGATCAATTTTCTTAAAACTCATGAGTTCAACGCGAAAACACATTTCTCTGATCTCTATTTCTTTGATGCCGGATTAGATAATTTTTTAGTCACAGATAAGTACATTCATTACTATGTGGCTTCGAAAGGCGGAAGTGTGAACCATATACCATTAGAAAAACCAAAAGATTCTGTTTTTGATTTGGCACTCAGTTTCCATCACAATCTCCATGTCACGCCATTCCCAGAAGATGTAGACTCAATTTTTGTGGATATGCTTGTGAATACCAAGAAATTTCCGACTAACTATTATGCCAAAGATTACCATCTTCAAAGATTTCTCAAAAGACACTTTAGAGGAACGCCTTAACCTTGTGCCAAAAGCCTAATTGATGGGAAACGACCCGCCCAAGATAATTTTCTTCTTTGCAGGGAAAATCTTTTCCCCCACCTAAATTACGGGCCTGAAAAAGGACTGGTTTGATGATTCGGTTGATTGACCACAGGTAGTGGCAGATAAGCTTTCCATTTTCATAAAAAACAATGATATCAAAACGCTTTAAATTTGGCGCTCCCACATCAACGGTTATTTGATCACCTAGCTTTATGACAGGTGACATGGAAGGACTTACGATTCGACCTCTAAAGAAGCTCTCTTTTTTTAACTTTTCAAATTCTTCCCGAGTTATTTCCAAAACTTTATCCTCTCGTAGAGAAATCCTAATCCAAATGTGGTCACGATGAAATAATGAAGCAGGGCCACTATGCAAAAGAGCCAAGGTTTACCTGCTTTAGAAGAAAGTCCTAAGCTGACTGCTAGAATTGTGCCTGCGTAAATTTTTGTCATCTCCCAAAATGATTCTGGTGAGAAGAAATAGGTCAAATGTAAGACTACAAATACAGAAGGGAGCCAGAAGACTTCGGCCCCAACAAACTTGCCCTCTTTGAGAATCCGCGAGCGATAAAATCCTCCATCAAAACTTGGTCTTAATAGGTGCCAAAAATTTTTTCGACGAAAGTGGCCTACTTTCAATTTGGGATGATAAAACATACTAGCACCCGAATTATCTAACTGATTCAGAAGTAAAACTTCCTCTCCCCGTTTATAGTCCTCAGGAAACCGAATCTCTCCTAAGGCCGACATCCTGATCCAAAGATTGCATGACGTCAGTTTTTGTTCATCCGCAGCTACCAAGCGGTTCCCTAGAGAGCGGTGTCTGGCAAAGGTGGTCCCGGTGCAAAATGGAGATGAGAGTGCGATGGCCAAAGACTGAGCAAATAAAGTCATTTTAGGGGCCGGTGCATCTGGGCCGCCAAAGACATCAACTTTCGCATTTTGAAAAAGTGGGCCCGCAATTTGCCCATAATGAGGAATTAAGTAGGCGTCATCATCAATGAGATAGACCCAGGGAGTGGTCACTAAACTGAGTCCAAGGTTTCTCGCCTTTCCGGGTGTTAGTTTTTCTGGGCTAAATTCAGTCATGACTTGCGAAGAGAGGGAGTGGGACAGATTTAATACCTCTTCTGAGAGTTTTAAACCATTCGCAATGAGAATTAAATTAAACGGAGCCTCAAGCTCCCTGAGAGAACCTAGACATTTTGATAGCAGTTCTTCTCGCCCATGAGTTATGATGAGTACAGATACTTCAGCCAAGAGGATCCTTTGAATTTAAATCTTTCTTTCAACGATCATACCATTCAAGTGATTAGTGAAGAAGGGGCCCTTTTAAAGAAAATAGCCGAAGAATTTCATTTTTTTGTGACCGCCAATGATCTTCCAAGTGACACTCTCCTCAATCTGTACTCAGCATCTTCTCCAGAAATTCCATCCATCGTGGCCACAAAGATTCTAGAAAACTGCGTAGTCTATAGTTTGGGTAATCTCAAGTACGTAGATTATTTTGGCGAAGCATTAACAGTACAAGATGAGTTGTTGGCAAAAACTGATATCTATTCAGAAAATCCAGACCGGCTTTATGAGCTGGCTTTTCTAACTATTCACTCTCTGCTTGGTCAGCATCTAGATTCTCAAGGTTTATGTCGCATTCATGCACTTGCTGTTTCCTACCAAAATAAAAATGCCATCATCATGCTGCCTTCCAAAGGTGGAAAAAGTACCCTCCTTTGTGAATTGCTAAAAAATCCGGAAATTAAAATTATCTCTGATGATATGCCCTTAGTTGATATCAAAGGACATATTCATCCGTTTCCTTCAAAAATAAGTTTGCAAGTTCCCCCAGAATCAGGAGTACTTGCATCCTTAGAGTGGCGTGAGTTTAAACGCGCGCACTATCCCCCTAAATGGACCGCGAGTCTGGGTCAATTGAATAACCGCATCGATAGGTACTCTCATAAAAACAAGAATATACTTATTGCTGGTTATAGAATCTCTCAGGGCAAATCATTCATCTTAAAAGTTTCCGCTTTCAAAATGTTCTCTCCCCTATTTGAGCACATGATCATGGGTATGGGATTGCCTCAAATTTTAGAAATTTTTCTGAATTTTCGGGCCAGTGATGCTATCAAACTTTTGAGACATGCTCTCATGAGAAGTATTTGCGCCTTTCAACTTGCACGTAAATCTGAAAACTATTCTTTCTATATGGGTCCGAGCATAAACCTCAATGCCCAAATCATCATGGACATATTAAATGATCAAACAATTACCTAAACCAATCATTTTTGCCTTCGCAGCTTTAATGGGACTAGTTTTATACTGGCCAAGTATGGGAGGAACTCCTATTTGGGATGATTATTCCAATTGGTTCAATGATCCTGTGATGATGAGTGATTTCTCATATCTCACCATTTGGAAAGATTTCGGTTGGCCCTTTAGTGTAAGTTTTCAAAAACTTCTTCTGGCCATATTTAAGGATAATTTCAAGGCCTATCATTTTATTAGTTTTTCTTTTCACTTCTTAAACTCATATCTTATATATGAGCTGGCCCGTAAGTTAGAAATTAAATATTCTTTGTGGCTATTCTTCCTTTTCTTCTTTCATCCTGCCTGTGTGATCTCTGTGGCCTGGATGATTCAGCTCAAAACAATTATTTGTCTGACATTTATTCTGTCCTCTTGCTTATGTCTTTTTAAAACAGATAAAAACAAAAAGTGGATTTATCTTTCTTACCTCCTCTTTTTCCTCTCTGTTGCCTCTAAGTCATCTTCGATTCCGGCCATTTTAATTTTTCTTCTTTTTACCTGGAAGACGGCCAAAGGTCGTGAGTGGTTATATTTCCTTCCGTTTCTTCTCATCGCTAGTTGGGGAACTTATAAACTTTTCAAAAGCTCACTCACTCAAGAAGGAATTAAGACCGCTACCACCGTCACTCAAAGTGTAACGACACCAAAACCAATTCCTGTGCAAACAGTTCAACCAAAACCAGTAATTACTCAAAGAGTTGAGCCCAAGGTAGAAAAGCCACGACCTATTCCTAAAAATAAAATGCCAAAGCCTTATGTGCCCAAGCATTTGCAAAAGTCGGCCCCCAAACCAGTGATCCTGACCCCGGCCATTGATCCTGAAATTTATCGAAGACGGGTAGTTGAACCTCCCAAACTTGAACCGCCAAAGGGTCCTATCTCTTATCCAGACACCATCCATCCTGAAAAATCTTTTTTAGATTTCAAATTGGTTACTCAAACCTTGCATTACTATTTCTGGCAATCAGTATTTCCCATAAACAATGTTCCAGTTAAAGGGCTTAATCCTGAAACTCCTGGCTATGACGAGTACATCCATCTTGTTTTTTTAGGATTTCTCATCTTTATTTTTTGGAAGAGTACGCTTATTTGGTATTTTGTTTTAGGTCACTTACTGCTACTTCCGTACCTAGGTTTAATTCCCGCCCCTTTTATGATTATTACTTGGGTGAGTGATCAACAT
>CAMDDI010000113.1 GCA_945890905.1 Bacteriovorax stolpii | reverse complement strand
TTGCGGGGCTTTTTATCCGTAATTGAGTCTTAAGAATCGATATATTGGACTTCAGTATGGCATGAAACCTGCTTATTCATTTTGGTAGTGAATTCGAAAACATACTTAAAGGAGTTGTCATGAAATTATTAAGTTTAGCTGTTTGCTCTTTTTTAATTACGTCTGGGGCACTTGCTACAGTAACGATGAATGAAGAACAGACCCGAGCTTATGATGAAAGATCAGACATAAGAAATGGATTTAAACCAAAACCAAAAGTGATCTATAGAGACCGTGTCATTTATAAAGATCGACTAGCACCCTCGTCTCCGATGATTCAGCGAGAAGAAGCTGCTCCGGCCAGACGGATGCATCCTCATAATCATGTTCGAAATCGCAAGCCTATGAAGAGAGCTGAAGGTGATCAAACGATTCACTCTGGCTCAACTGAGCAAAGATACAATGCCCATGATAAATCCGGCAATAGAGGAAAATAATGAGTAATAAAAAAGCGCCCGCTTATTTTTAAGCGGGCCTTTTTTTATTTGTGCTTTTGATATTCTCTAAGCTTTTCGTTAAGCTTTTTTAGATTTTGTTTGAGTCCTGGTTTCTCATCAGTTTTCTTCGCTCCAGAATTGGCCGATCTTTCAGCAGTAACTTCGGATACAAATTCAGGCTCAGAATGAAAGAAGGGTTGAATTGCAGATTCAGCTGCCACATCAGTGGGTTCAAAGTATTTCATAAAAGGTCTGAAGTCTTTTTCTTCATCAATATCTTCGCGGTTTAGTTCATTAAAGCGCTCACGAGGAATGCTCCCTTGCTCACTGGCACCTTTGTTATTGGTGTTGTCTTGAACAAAAACGACGCGGTCACCTTTCTTGAGTGGATACTTAGTGCTTTTTCCATCCACCACTTCAGCACTTCCTGTAAGAAGTGCAAATTCGGAGATATCGACTTTTCCTCGGCTTTCATGATTCACAAGAATTTGTGTGCCTCGGATACCCATGGAAGCCATTTTTGTTTTCACTACGATGTCGTTTTCTTTGGCCTTGTTTTTCACATGTCCTGTTAGCTGACCTTTGATAAAATTATAAACAATCTTACGATCAGTCTTTTCAGTGAAATCAAAATCTTCAAAATTAATTTCTGATTTAGGACCTAGGGATAAGATGGTGTCATCCACTACCAGAAGTTTCACAAAAGATTTCTCATTGGTAATGATGGAGTCACCTTTGTTAAACCGCTCACCTGGTTGAACATCACTAGTAGATCCTTTACTCATCTTCTGGACCTTACCTTTCATCACCGTGATTTGAGCGATGTAAGTGGGAATGGCCTTTCCTTTAGCAGGATCAAACTTAAAGTCCTGTGCCATTAGAGGGGAGATACAAGCAAGTAACATAAAAAATATTTTCATAATAAAAGGGTAGAGCAGGTTCGAAGTCTCGTCAACCAGGGGGCTTTGTATGCTAAGATCATACTCTATGAAACGCTATCTCCCTCAGAAAGACTTTCCCACTTACATCTTCATTCCTGGAGAGAACCCTCATCCTAAAAAGAGTGGGGGGCATATGGAAGGACTAAGTGATCCAGTCTCAGAGACAATTGATCTTAAATTTCCCGATCAGAGCGAGTTTTTACGTTATTCTCTAGATCTTTTTAACCACGGATATTTTTGGGAGAGTCATGTTTACTTTGAAGCTCTCTGGAACTCTCATCACAGAGTGGGCAGTGTAGCTGATTTTCTTAAAGGCATGATTAAACTAGGTGCCGCGGGAGTGAAACTTAATATTCATCAGCCACAAAGCGCCATAGAACATTTAGAGCGCGCGCGTGAATTATTTCTCTCTGTAAAACAAAATGAAGGCGTTTTATTTATGGGTTTTGACTTAGATTTTATTGTTAAACAAATTGATTCTACGCTCGCTACAAGCGAAATCCAGATGTTCCAAGTTCATCCAAAATGGGTTTAAATAAACCAGAATTTCTTCAAGATTTGCAATGGGAATGACGATAAAAAAGTCCCACCAGCAACAGGAGAATTGATGAACAAAAATGTTAAATTCAAAAAAATTGTGACAGTTTCTATGGTGCCTACACAACGCAGGGCCGATGGACTGGATATTTCGCAAGTTTCAAAAGGTCTATCTAAGAAGACGTCATTCAAAGAAATGGGTGTTTTAAGTCTGATGTACCTTGGTTTAACAGTGGCCCTGCTCTCTTCTTATTCACTAATACGTAACTGATTCTCTCGGACATTTGACCCTTCTCACATTCTGCCCAGTCCTTCCGAAAAGCCAAAGTGGACCTTCAAAGGATTGGGCATCAGAGTTAATACTAACGTTTCTTCTATGGCCGCTCAAAATGCGGTAGGTAAGGTCACCCGGGACACCCAGGATAGCTCTGCTAAACTGGCGGCGGGTGAGCGAATCATTAGAGCAGCAGATGATGCTGCTGGGCTCGCCATTTCTGAAAAATTCAAAGCTGAGATTCGGTCTTCTCGACAGGCCAACCGTAACGCCAACGATGGTATATCACTTGTCCAAGTCGCCGAAGGTGGCCTAAGTGAGACAGCGAGTCTACTGGTGAGGATGCGAGAGCTCTCCATGCAAGCTGCAACTGATACCTTGATGGATTCAGACCGAGATAAGGCAAGCCTTGAGTATGAGCATATCAAGCAAGAGCTAGAGAGAATTTCCCGTTCCACTGAGTATAACGGGAAAAAACTTCTCAATGGTTCAGGTAATGAGTTGAACTTTCAGGTAGGAGTGGGAGCGGATAGTGAGGACGATCACATTACCTTTAACGCCAGCAAATTTAACTCAGGCGTTGATTCATTAGGAGTTTCATCTGCTACTATTACTTCTAAGTACGGAGCTCAGCAAAGCTTAGGAATGGTGGACGGGGCCTTAAGTAAACTTGGTAGCCAGCGAGCGCTCTTAGGCTCGATTCAAAACCGCTTAAATACCAGCTCAAATAATTTAGGTGTGTACACTGAGAATATGGCCCAGGCCAATAGTCGTATTCGTGACTTGGATTACGCCGAAGAAACTTCTAGAATGGCGCGCAATCAAATCGTCGGCCAGGCCAGCACAGCAATGCTAGCACAAGCGAACTCTTCGCCTAAGACAGTTCTAAAGTTGATTGAGTAGGAGTTAGATATTGTCTATAAAATCAGAATAATCAGTCACCGTTTTATCAATGCGCTCTCGGGCCTCTTTAACTCCACCAGATAAGTAATCTGAGAGAATACAGAAGACTACAACACCTTTATCGGTCTCTAGAAATCCCGTTAAAGAAGCTGTGGATTTGAGAGTACCGGTCTTAGCAAAAACTTTTCCTTCCAAATTGAGAAGTCTTTTTTCGAGAGTTCCTATTACCCCTGGTTGAGCGAGTAAAACTTTAAAATTATCATAAGACTTATCGCTATACATAAGTTTGAGAAGATCAATTTCAACTCCACAAGTTGCTTTGTTGTCATAGCTCAAGCCTGATCCATCTGCCTGGATAAATCTTGTGGCAGACATATCAACACCCCTCTCAGTATAAAACTTTTTGAGAGCTTTTTTACCACCAGTGGCTTTGAGAGTTTGATCGGCCATGTCATTCACACTTTCACGGAGCATTTTTGAAAGATAGGTATCTGTACGTGTAGAGCGTTTATAGGCATACCAACCTGTGAAGAGCTTCATGGTTGAAGCAGGTTTAACCAAGGCCTCACGATTTAAGTCCGTTAATACTGTTGAAGTGCCATCGGCATTCATTAACTCAAAAACAATTCCCCATATGGCCTGAGATCTTCGCGGACGTAGTCTTAAATTTTTCTGAGAAGGAAATTGGCGATTGTGTTCAACTTGAGGCTTGAAAAATTCTGGCCCGTCTTCATATAGGCCTGTGGCATCTTGAGCAAATGCTAGACTGACATTGAAGGCCAAAATCAGAGAGATACAGAAGATCTTTTTCACGTACGGACTATACTAGAAATGAGTTTTTTAAAGGTAAAAGCTGTAAAAATTATAGTGTGCTATTCATCACCCATATGACCGCGGATTTCTTTAGGATCAATGGTTATAGGGACTGCAGTGCCGTCCCAGATGAGTTTTTTATGAGATCCCACAATAACTTTTTTAGAAGTGAGGGCGACATCAATGAGAGCGTTAAAATTGCCCTCGACTGCGTAAAATGACATTTTAAGTACAGCTTCTTCTTGATCCACACAATTATAAACGAAATAAGGCTCTTCTTTGCGCTTGAGAAGACGGGTCAAACGGGTTTGGTCCTTAGAATAGATGATGATCTCACGGGCATTGGCCATGGTTTCATTATATTCATCTAGGGGGGTAGCAACCTTATCGGTGAAGCAAATGGAGCAGTAAGTAGAGTGTTTGAGCTCAGCGGGGACAGATTTCTTAAAAGCAAAGCTTTCTTCGTCTAGAAATTGGGTACAGCTCTTACAAATGTCATCCTGACAGATGCCGCAATTGAAGCTTGCCTTCGGTTTTCGGCAATTTTTACAGATAGGTTGTGTGCTCATGGGGCATGAATACATTCTTTTTTTACTATAGGCAACAACCTGGTGTAAGGTGGGCCATAAATACAAAGGATGAGATGTGGAAGACGGATCGTGGTTAAACCCTCAAGAGCGCCAGCGCTATGAGATCATTAAGAAAGAGATCAATGATCTATTGAAGAAACATTCCTATCTTTCTGAAAAGGTCTCAAAAAAAACGATCACTGAAAAAGAAAATGGTCAGAGGCTTCTAACTTTAAAAAAGCATAAAGAGCTGGACCAGGAAATTAAACTCCTTCGGGCCAAAAAGTTGCAGGGGCTAGTTGATAAAATTTAAAGATTTAAATCTTATTGAAGTGCTTCAACACAATCTTGAAACTCTAGAGTATTCAATTCCTACGCCTATCCAGCAGCAGGCGATTCCATTGATCCTAGAGGGTCATGATATTTTGGGGATTGCTCAAACCGGAACAGGCAAGACTGCGGCTTTTTCACTGCCCATCCTTCAATTACTTTTAAACGATCCTAGGCGAGTTAATAAAGGGGAACCGAGAGTTCTTATTCTTGCTCCAACCCGAGAGCTCGTTTCGCAAATTAATTTAAGTCTCGAAGGCTATGCTCAAGGTACGGAACTTAAATCCATGGCCATCTATGGTGGCGTGGGTGAAGCTCCCCAAGTTCAGGGCCTGCGTAAAGGAATAGATATCCTCGTGGCCACACCTGGTCGCTTACTGGATCTTATGCGTAAAGGATTCATCCGTTTAGAGAAAGTAGAAGTTTTTGTAATGGATGAAGCCGATCGCATGCTCGATTTGGGATTCATGGAAGAAATTGAGAGCATTGTTCTGAATCTTCCCAAAGAAAAACAATCTATGTTCTTTTCGGCCACCATGCCTGCTTCAATTAATCGCTTAGTGCGCTCTCTTTTAAAAAATCCTAAACGCATTGAAATAACTCCTGCTGTTGTGACCATTGATAAAATTAAGCAAAGTGTTGTCATGTGTAACAAACAAGACAAGTTTCAGCTTCTCAAAAAAATTTTGAGCGAAGATAAAATTACTTCTGTTTTAGTTTTCACAGGAACTAAGCAGATTGCGGACAATATTGTGGATTATCTTCATCACTATCGTATTCCGTGTTCTGCACTTCATAGTGGAAAGAGCCAGGATGTGCGAGAGCTGGCCTTAAGTAATTTTAAAAGTAGTAAAATTAAAACTCTCATCGCAACTGATATCGCCGCCCGGGGAATTGATGTAGATGATGTGAGCCATGTCATTAACTTTGATCTTCCTACGGAGATGGAGAGTTATGTACACCGGATTGGCCGGACTGGAAGAGCAGGAAAAAGTGGAATTGCGATTTCATTTTGTGAGAATAACGAAGTGGCCATTTTAGAGCGCATTGAGCAATTCATACATAAAAAACTTCCGCAGACTTCTTTTAAGGGCTCTCAGGAATCGAAAATTGTGGTGTCGAAGATGGGAAGAACGGAGAAGAAGGTTACTCCTCCGACTCCAGGTAAGAGCCAAGAGAAGAGTGCTTACCGGGATCATTCAAAGAGGCAAAAACCAGTCGAAGAGGGACAAAAGAAAAGAGTCCATCCTGGTCTTAAAAATCTAAATAAGCGCTGATTAATAAACTACACGTGTTCGTATTGAGCGCTTGAGACCTACAATATCTTGGGCCAGTTGATTGGCGTGCTTTGAATGCACATCCATCACTAAGTAACCAATCTCATCATCTGTAGATAGAAACTGAGCTTCAATGTTGGCCCCGGCCCGGGAAATAATCGTGTTGATCTCTCCTAAAACTCCGGGTTCATTTCTATGAACGTTAAGCAAACGAGAAGTACCTTTTTTAACTGGCAAATCTACATTAGGAAAATTCACAGCACCTGAAGAAGAACCAATTTTTAAATAACGTCGGAAACTTTCTGCGACTTCCATTCCAATGGCTTTTTGCGCTTCTTCGGTACTGCCGCCAATATGGGGAGTAAGAATCACGTTGGCCAAGTTTTGCAGGGGAGAAACAAATTTTTCTTTGTTAGATGCTGGCTCAACTGGAAATACATCAACGGCACAACCCGCGATATGTTTTGATTTTAAAGCGGCCACAAGATCTTCAATCACCACCACTGTTCCGCGACTGGCGTTGATTAAATAACTTCCAGGCTTCATGAGAGCTAGTTCGCGCTTTCCGATCATATTCATCGTTTCTTGAATTTCAGGAACATGAAGGGTGATAAAATCTGAAGCTGCAAGGAGCTCATCCAAAGAATGAACTGAGCGGGCATTACCAAGAGGGAGTTTTTTAACGGCATCGTAGAAAAGCACATGAAGGCCCATACTCTCGGCTAAAATACTAACCTGACTTCCAATATGTCCGTACCCCACTATACCCAGAGTCTTTCCGCGAACTTCTTTAGAACCTTCAGCAGATTTAACCCATTCACCTTGGTGTGCACGGGAATTACGATCACCTAGCTGCCGGGAGAGTGCAATCATTTCGGCAATCACCAGTTCGGCCACACTTCGGGTATTAGAATGGGGCGCATTGAAAACGGCCACACCTTTTTGACGGGCAGCAGATAAGTTGACTTGATTAGTTCCAATGCAGAAGCACCCAATAGTAACTATGCCGCCGCAATTCTCAAGGACCTTGGCCGTCACTTCTGTTTTTGATCGAATGCCCAAGGCCGTATAATTAGGAATTAATGCGATTAATTCATCTTCAGTAGGAGCGTGGGAGATAAGATCTACTTGGTAGCCATCTTGCTCGAGAAATTCTTTGGCGATGGGGTGAATGTTTTCAACGAGAAGAATGCGTGGTTTATCGGTATTTTTCATGAGTTAATAATAATCAATAAAGGCGCATTATGGAAGTTAAACAACTTAAAGAATTCATATATCGAGAGTTTCCTCTGGCCCAGGCGCAGGGTGTAGACATTGTGCGTGCTGATGATCGTGGACTTGAAATCTTGGCCCCACTTAAACTTAATCGCAATCATTTGGGGACCGCTTTTGGTGGAAGTATCAGCTCACTACTCATTCTTTCTTGCTACGCTTCGCTTTTTTATCAGATGGAAAAAGAGGGATATCATTTTCATTTGGTTATTAAAGAAGAGAGCACGAAATATTTGATGCCAGTTGAGGAAGATATTAGGATTGTCAGTGAAGCCCCAGATGCAAATCTGTATTCCTCGTTTACAGAGAGTTTTAAGCGCAAAGGTCGTGCCCGCATTCAGCTTGAATCTAAAGTTTTGACCAAAAACGGCGTGGCCTGTACATTCATGGGTGAATTTGTAGCTCTGAAGTCATAGGAAAAAATCATGTCCCGAAATCATAATTTTTATTTTCGTCAAAACTTAAAAGATCTAGATTTGCTAGTCAAGGCCCATCAACTTTCATTTGAGACACTTCTTAATGATGAGTTTAGTGACGGTGAGCTTCAAAATTTTGAAAAGCTTATTGATTCCATTGCCGCCATTTATGTGCAGCCCATACTAAGTGAATTAAGTTTTGATGATTTTTATTCCGCTGCATCTGAAGAGGACAAGCAAAGAAGTTTTTTCGAATCTTGTAAAAGCTCCATTAGCCTAGAGAATATTCCTTATTTTGAGAGTAATCCTTTTCAGGTGAGTTATCTCTTAAGTCTTCTTGAAAAATTTGATGACGTTTTAATAGACCGAGGTGGAGTGAGTGAACTCTGCTTTAAATCCTCTTATGTTTATGAACTAAAAAAGCATAAAACTTTCGAGTCACTCATCTCGGCTGTTGCACCTCAACCACGTGAAGTGAAAACTTCCCGTCCGATAGATCCCATTGATTTTTTAGTCTTGGATGTTTATAAAGAAATTATGCGATTGGAGAATTCAGGGAAAACTGTATTGCTTGAATCTGAAAAGTTAAATAGGATTTTAAAAATAATGACCCATGAAAGACTTGATGCCACCTCACTGTTTAAGAAAACCACCATGGGGGCCAAAGAGTTTGATGACCATTTAGAAAAGCTTAAATTTACTTTAAAGAAAATTATCTAGTCTACTCGCTGACTGCATCTGCTTTCTTCTCATTACTATCAATGTTGTTTTTGAGAGTTGAAATGATTGTTCCTGCATCTTCCTCGGGCTTTGTGCAGCTTTTATTTAGGACATAACCACCGACCAAAATAACAAGGGCAATAATAGTTGAGGTTTGAGGCTTTTTCTTTTTAACTTTTTTCTTTTTCTCTGGGGTCACTTTCTTTTTAGTTTCAGCAGATTTCTTGATTTCATCTAAAGTCATAACACGGGTTTTGTCTTCTTCACGGGGCTCATGAATCTCAATAGCTTTAGGCCGATTTTGAATGGGAGCTGTTCCCGGTGTTTCTACTAAGCAAACAAAAACCATTCCTGCTAACCGAAGATATTCTCCTGCATGAATGTCATTTCTTTTTCCTGGAATCAAACGCTCGCCATCTTTGTACGTACCGTTAGTACTTCCCTGATCCACGACAAACCACTGATCATTTTCTTGGATGATTTTAATATGCTTTTTACTAACAGAATGTTCTTCAACTCTTATGTCACAAGATAAGCCAGACCCAATGATGGTTTCAGGCTTGCCGATCTTATAGGTTTGAGGTTTTTCGTTCTCTTTAGATATTTCCACGTACATGATGAAATCATAAGTTAAAATCCCAGAAAAATAAATGATTACTATAGAACGGGTGACCATAATTGTCGGACTAAGTCTGTCTGGTGGGGACTCACCTTTTTTGAGTGGACGCCAGGTCTTTGCCTTTTTAGGATACTCATATGAATATTTCCTATTATATCACCCTCGTTTTAACTGTTTTTACTCTGCCGGCTCACTCTTGGGATCCATCTCAATTTAGAAAACCTTCTGATAGTGAACTCAAAAAAAAGCTTTCAGGTCTTCAGTATGAAGTTACTCAAAAAGAGGGAACTGAGCGTCCTTTTAAGAATGAATATGAGTCGAATAAGAAAGAGGGGATTTACGTTGATATTGTATCTGGTGAACCCTTATTTAGCTCCTTTGACAAATACGACTCTGGAACTGGATGGCCAAGTTTTAAAAAACCACTTGATTCGAAATTTATTGTGACTAAAACTGACACCAGTCTTTTTGGTCAACGCACAGAAGTTCGTAGTAAATTTGGAGACTCTCATCTTGGTCATGTTTTTGACGATGGTCCAGCACCACTGAACAAGCGTTTTTGCATGAATTCGGCTTCCCTGAGATTTATCTCAAAAGAGAATTTGCAAAAGGAAGGTTACGGGGAGTACGCAAAACTTTTTGGTAAATAATGCATGGCTACATGGGGACATAAATAAATAAACATAGCCCTATAAGAACAGTTATAAAAAGTTTACCATTTTCTTCATGAAATTATTCCTGATCCTCATTAGCTTGACTGTGCTTTCACCGGTATATGCTGCTGAACAGTCCCGTGATGTCCTGGCCCTGTGGGATAGTCAGAATGGAAAACTTGCGATTGATTATTCCCAAATTCCAATCCATAAAAAATTAGAATTTGTTTTTAATTTTTACGGTCTCAAACTTCACTACGTTGATATCAGCAAAAATCATCCTGCACATTTCCTAACTGAAGATAAGATGAAGAAGTATAAAGGAATTGTGACCTGGTTTGATCACGAAGGCATGAAAAGTCCTCAGACCTATGGCAAATGGCTGCGGAATCAGATGAAGCGCGGGAAAAAAGTTTTGATCTTGGGTGAATTTGGCTTTGCACAAAATGATCAAAGCATTCCAGAACCAATTGAAAAAGTTAATGAAACTCTTGCTCCGCTA
>CAMDDI010000112.1 GCA_945890905.1 Bacteriovorax stolpii | reverse complement strand
GCGGTTTATACGGGGAGTTTCAATGAAGAGAGCTTAATTGGGACCGTTATTCACGAAGTAGGCCATGGATTAGGACTTGTGCACAGCAAAGACCCTGCCTCAGTCATGACATACTCCCCTCACGGATGGGTTGATAGACCAAAATATATCGCTCAAGATGACATAGATGGGGTCATCTACCTCTATCCAAACAAGAAGAATATGGGCGGGTTTTTAGGAAGTTGCTCATCTTTTGCAGCAGATTCTGAGCCTTCCTTTAATTTTTACCGAGACTTCCTTTTGGGGTTTCTTGGCCTCATGGGGGCCACTTTAATGATTCAGAGAGCATTAAAAGGGTTGAGAAGAAAACGAAATCTTTAACATTTCTTTAACAAGCATCTTTTAAGTTATTTTAGCGGTGTGTTGATCGTATGTTCTTCATATGAAACATGAAAGCTCAACCGCCGTGAAATTCGGGCAGATCCTGCGTAAGCTAAGAAAGAAAAATAACTTTTCTCAGCTTGAAGTCTCTCTTCGTAGCGAGATTTCCCAGCGGCATTATCAAGAAATTGAGTACGGCAAAAAGAATTGTCAGCTCAACACGCTCACAAAAATTTTGAATATTTACAATATTAATATTTTTAGTTTTTTTAACTCATTTTTTATCGATGAGTTTAATGAAAATGGGGTGTCAGGACTTTACGAAATTTTTGGAAATAAGGCCTTCGGTTACCGGACTTTTGACCTCAATGGAACAGTCACTTACCAATGCCCTCACAGTGTGGCCATCACAGGAATGTCTGATGAAGAAGTCATAGGTAAACTAAAAATTTGGTCAGACCTAACCGATAAGGCCATGATTGGTTTTATCAAGATCAGCATCAAGAATCTTTTAATTCATCTCCCAGCTCTTCCGTCCTGGAAAGTTTCAATTAAAAATCACGTAAAAAATACTTCGGCCCCATTCATGGGATATGCCAGATACTCACGAAATAAAAATAATAAAGTCACGGGCCTTGAAATTGTCATCTTTCCTATGAGCCTAGATCATAAGTAATTTTCGTTTTAATTGACCTTAAAATGAAACCATTCTCGAAAGTTTTATTAATTAGTAAATGAAGCTTTTTTTCGTCACTTACTCCGCTAATATTGATTTTCATGTGGATTGAATCCATCCAGGGCTTGCCTGATTCGTCTTTGTTAACAACTAGCTTAGAATTAAGATTTAAGCTTTCAAAATGGAGTCTTGAGAATTCTGCAAATACCTTAAAAGTACCGATGAAACAGTTTTGAACCGCCAAAAGGAAGAAGTCCTCTGGTGAAAATTCTCCTCCGGGCCCATCAAACTCTCTAGGGACTGCACAATTCACTTCAAGAGTTGAAGCTGATGCTATCCATGGGTTTTTCATTCCCATCTGGGATTGTGCACTTGCTTCGAAATTTACGGGATATGTAATCATAATTTCCTTTATTCGATAGATTTCCACAATCGATCAGTTTCTTGTTGAGAGATTTTATCGAGGCCTACTGAAAATTCTGTCACAGTTTCGGAGCCACTTTTCTTAACTCCTCTCATCATCATGCACATGTGGGATCCGACAATTCTTACTGCCACAGCTCGAGGTGCAATAACTTCATTAATTCCGGTAGCGATATCTTTAGTCAGTCTTTCTTGAACTTGTAATCTTTTTGAGAAAACTTCAGTTAATCTCGGAATTTTTGAAAGGCCTAAAATTTTATCTTGTGGAAGGTAAGCAACACTAATTTTTCCCCAAAAAGGCAGCATGTGATGTTCGCAAAGACTAAAGAAATCAATATCTCTTACACTGACTAGTCCACCCTCGCCTTGAAAGACACCTTCCCCAACAGCATCTTGAGCGGTGTATTGATATCCACTACAGATTTCAGCATAAGCCTTGGCGAATCTTTTTGGAGTTCTTTCCAGACCTTCCCTCTTAACGTTTTCACCAATTGAAAGCAGGATTATTTCTGCAGCTTTCTGTAGGGCCTCAGCTGGTGGGGAATATGGCGTAAAAAAGCTCTTATCTGATACATCTAAAGCTTCATATGGAAATTTCATGGTTTGCGTCCTTGGTTGGGCTTATTATTGCACAGCTTATGTATATAGTTGGCCTGTGCAAAAGTTGTGCTATAAATAAGTAGAGGGGTATATATGAATCTTACCGCTGTAATTAGGCTAGTGGGCATCAATGAGCACACCCTTAGGGCGTGGGAGCGCAGATACGGTGCAGTCACTCCTGAGAGAGATTCCCAGGGAAGAAGATTCTATTCTCCCAAAGAAGTAGAAAAAATCAAATTACTCTGGGCACTGGTGAATGAAGGCTACTCAATAGGACTGATTGCTAATAGTAGTAATCAAAAGCTCAAAACCATGTTGGCCGGAAGTCTTTCCCCTCAGTTGATAGAACCCAAATCTTTGAAAGAAGAAAGTACGCTGGCCCATAAATTTTTAGCGAGCATCATTTCTTCTCTTGAAAAATTTAACCTAGAAGGAGTTCATCATAATCTTCAAAGGGCCCGATTTGATTTAAGTATAAAAGAAATTGTCATTGATTTGATTGTGCCCTTGGTGAAGGAAGTTGGGAGGATGGGAGAGTTAGACAAATTGAACATTTCCCAGGAGCACCTACTGTCTTCATTGCTCCGTGATTATCTCGGAAACATTCACCAATCCCTTTCGCCATATGATTTTGCTGCTCGAAATAATTTTAAAAGAGTTGTTTTGACTACACGTGAAGGTGATTTGCATGAATTCAATATTCTCATGGCATCTATTCTTTCCAATGTTTATCAATTTCAAACTTACTACATGGGAACAAACATGCCAGTTGGAGATCTGGTGCAGACCTGTTTGCGATTTAAACCAAACTTTTTAATCTTAGGGTTCACACCTTTGCCGTCAAATAGAGAGATTATTTCGCCGAATGAATATTTGAAAAGATTAGATAAGCTTCTTCCCCGGAGTGTTACTTTCTGTGTAGGAGGGCCATTGGATTTGGCCGCTTGTAACATTTCTCAAGACCGAGAAATTAAGAGTATAACTGGCCTAGCTGATTTGGATCAGTATCTAGCATCTAAGTCTATGGTTTAGAAATAGATGGGAGTACCCTCGTAAAAAGGATCCTTATCTTCAGATCAATAGGTCGTAAACATTTTCCGAAACCTCCACGGACTTTGGGTCATTTTGACCTCTCTTTCTTATTCTGATAGCTTTGCTAAACTTACGAAGGAACTGAATGCTATGATGGAGATTTTATGAAATTGATATCGATCTTAGTTTTAACTTTCAGTCTTCATTCCATGGCCGTCGTCCAGCTTCCCAGTAACTCAGATGCTCTTCGCTCACAACCCTGGCCATTTGGAACTTCTCTGAGGGGGTCCTATGTCTCTATGGTTAAGATCGACAACATATACTACTACTTCTCTGAAAAATCTCCCGATAACATTACTTCCGGTCTCAATCTTTATGGTGGAAAGGATGAGAAACGTCCGAAGTATCTCGGAGTTATTGCTCCCAGAGAAAAGATTAGAGACGTATTCGAGAGTGGTCAGTTGGCAAAAGATCGTCTCTTTACACGACTGTCGGTAAGTTTGGAGGTGAAGGTGAACTGACAAACCTTAAAGGAGCCTTCAGCGGTATGACTTTTATCTTAAATGATAATCATGACCCGGTTGTTAATCACAGCGACCCTCTTAAGAATAAATTTGTCTACTACGTTGATTATGTTCATCCAGGTGGTCGAGGATTGAGTATCATGTACTCTTTAGATGGAAGCAAATGGCATTTTCACATAGACTCATTGGGGAAAATTATCGATCTTAAACCAAAACAATTTTCTGCTGATGCGGATTGGACATTTACTTCTGGAGTCAAGACTCCTGTTGGATACTTCATGATGGCTACAGTAGGTTGGCCGGCGCAGAAGCATCGGTTGCTATACTCTTCAGACGGTATCAATTGGATAGAAGCCGCATCGACTCCTGATAAGAAGTTTGCCAACCTTAGTGAACCAAAAAACATAGGTCTTTCCTATGAGCCTAAATCAGGCATGATTTCATTTCTCATTACTCAGTCTGCCAAGAGTAGGCAGCATGTAAAGCATCTCGCAAAAATGTCTCCGTCTTCTCTTGTGCCCTCACCGTTGCCTTTAAGGTTGGCTTCACCACGGATAATTCCGAAAATAGGTGGAAGTAAGAGCTTAAATAAAAAGGTAAATAAGCGCTGATTATTTAACCTTCCACGTAAATTTTCAACAAGTTAGAATGCCAAGACTTAGGCCAATATGCATACTCCTTAGACAGTGTCAGTTTGCCTCCATGGATATTATTTCATCAGGGCTCCCAAAAAATTCGGGTTGGAACTACCATCTAATTATCTTGTGAAACGGCATTAAGCTAATCAACAAATGGAGGTCATTATGTTCAAGCAATTGATTTTTTCTGCGCTCTCTCTTCTCACTATCGTTTCAGCTGTATCCTTATATTCTGATTCAGCTTCAGCTCAAGATTTTTACCACCGAGACAGCCGTGAGCGCCGCCGTGGGGACTGGGGCCGGGGCTACGGGGACGGCGCAGAGTGTACCCGCCAGGCAATGGAGGTCGCAGATGCGATATGTGAGATTACCAGAACGGGTAGGCCAACACATGCCCCAAGTTGCCACGATGCTGCCTACACGGCGGCGCAGAGTCCTGGTATGTTTCTCGAACAGGTCAGTAGAGACCGGAATGGTAGATATGGCAGGGCCATTAGTCTCCTCGCCCAACGCGTCTCAGAATGTAGAGGAAACCGGGAAGCGGCCTTTGACCGCGACGTTGAACGTGATTCCAACAATTGGCACGAGCAAGAAGAGCGTCGCGAGCGCGAGGCGCGTCGCCAACAGGAAGGGACTGGCCAACAATCGGGACCTTCAGATGATGACTCCGACTTCTAGAATCTAGAATTCAAAGCCGCCTAAGATATTTTTCATCTTAGGCGGTTTTTTTATTTGGCCATGATTTCATTTCTCAGTACTCCGGCTTCTCTTGTGCCCTATCCGTTGTACGGATAAGGCCCAGCGAGGGTGAAGGGTAAGAGATAGAAGTGCGACCCGGGCGCAGAATCGTGGTAAGGCCAATTGGTGCTTGCCTGAAGTGAATCCGTTATCCAATGTCCGGTATCAGGCACCAAGAGTTCAGAGTGCGAGATGAGTGAGTTCTCCGGAGAGTGAAAGCTCTCCGAAATTGACGGTGATGGATCCTTCATCAACTAAAATTCCCCAACGATTGTCCCGCTTAAGAATGTTGGCGAGTTCTCCCAGAAATTCAGGAGTGAGTGAAGAGAAATCTATTTCTTCAGAGCGGTGAATTTTTTCTTCACGCAGGTCACGGATAAAATTCTCCGGATTTTTATAAGTATAAACTTTTACTTTGCGGGCGGTTTTAGTCGCCTTGTGAAGCTTGCGAGCACTAGGACTTCCGATCTCGATGAGAAGTTTAAATCCGCCATTTGCCTCAGGGATACTGATAGCAGCAGCGTCTGGATCATGGAGACCTGTAGGAGCGAAGGCGAGGTCTTCATCATAGTTGAGGACGAAGGCCAGGATGCGGGTAATTAAGTAAGGCAAGGATTCTGAAGGATGCTGGGCCACGCGAAAATCGAGAGTCTGGTAAATGGAGCGGGAGATATCGGAGAGTTCAATTTGAAATTTATAAAGAGTGGTGGTGGCCATGAAGGTTATTTGCCAGCTTCAAGAATATTTTTCAAACGAAGGTCTTTGATCTCAATATAGATTTGATTTGTTTTGTGGGAGTTTATTTTCCAGGCTTCCCGATCTTGAGGAGTTAGCTTGTTTTTAGCTTTGGCAAAGTTTTTATGTTCGACTTTGAGCTTTGCGAGCTCATGCCTTAAAGATTCCATCTTTACCTTATCTTCTTTACTTAAAAATTCTCCATCTTCCATATTTCTACACTACCTCCTATAGTCGTCCAATGGAAGAAAAAGTATTCGCTCAAGATGGTTTCGTCTTGAAGAAAAAAAGAGCGTGAATTTTTTTTCTAAGCTAGAGGGTGCCGCGGATTAATTGTGGCATTTCACAACAAGTTTGTGCGATGAGTGATAGCTGTATCTCATGTCCTGCCAGTACTTCATGGTGGTTGAAACTACATCCTGAAAGCCCATAGCTAATCAGCAATATTAGCTCGAAAATCATTGATCAATTCGGGCCTGCGCATTACCATTGACGTCATATGGTAGCGAGTATCCAAAATGTCGAGAAATCCTTTCATCAAAGACCTGTTCTAAACGGCGTGTCTTTAGACATCACTAAAGGTGATTTGATCGCAATCATTGGTCCTTCTGGATGCGGTAAATCCACTTTCCTTCGTTGTATTAATGGTCTGGAATTCGTGGACAAGGGGAAGCTTGAAATTTTTGGGACTGAACTCTGCTCGCCTTTAGAAATTGGGGCCAAAGAATTTCAGCGCCGCTCTCTGATCATTCGTCAAAAAGTGGGAATGGTTTTTCAGAGCTTTAATCTTTTTCCGCATCTTACAATTTTAGAAAATTTAATGGTGGCCCCAAAAGTTGTAAGAAATATTTCTAAAACTGATTCGGATGCCCGCGCTCATGAGTTTCTGGCGAAAGTGGGATTAGGCGATAAGGCCCATAATTATCCGGATCAACTTTCCGGTGGACAACAGCAGCGCGCGGCCATTGCCCGGGCCCTGGCCATGTCTCCTGAAATTCTCTTATATGATGAGCCCACAAGTGCGCTAGATCCTGCTTTAGTGAATGAAGTGTTGCGAGTGATGAAGCAGCTTGATCAAGAAGGCATGACTCAAATGGTGGTGACTCACGAAATGCGCTTTGCCCGTGATGTTGCGGATAAAATTGTTTTTATGGATCACGGAAAAATTGTGGAGATGGGTCCACCTGAGCAAATTTTTGGTAATCCTCAAGATGAGAGAACTAAAAACTTCCTAAGACATTTCCAATGATGAAGATTTTTATTTTTGTTATTTTATTTTTTCATTTTAATGCTTCATTTGCTCAAAAGCCCAAGCTTCGCTGGGGAGCTGATATTGAAAGTGGAGCCCCCTTTTCTTACACAGATCCCGCAGATCATAAAACCGTCATTGGTTTTGAAGTTGAGATTGTTGAACTTCTCGCTAAAGAAATGGGCATGGAAGTGGAGTACGTCCAGAATAGTTGGGACGGACTCATCGCAGGGCTTAACCGCAATGATTACGACATCGTTGTAAATGGACTTGAGATTACTCCGGACCGTGCTCAAGTGGTGCATTTTTCAAAACCTTATTATTATACTTCCGAGTCATTAGTTGTCCGTGCCAGCAATACCAATGTTGCTACCCTAGATGATTTAAAAAACAAACGAGTGGGTACTCTTGACGGATCTTTGGCACAGAGAATTCTCAATCAACTAACATTTCCTCTTACGGTGGTGGGTTACGATGAAGAAATTCATTCATATAGTGATCTTGTCATTGGTAGATTAGATGCAGTTTTGCTGGATGAGGCCATTGCTCTTTATTACGCTAAACCGAATATTGAACTCAAAGTTGTGGGTGGCCCGATTGGTTATATGGAATATGGAGTTGTCACTCGACTTAATGATCCAAAATTTAGTCGCAGGGTGGACGCGGCTCTTGAAAAAATTATCGAGAACGGAAGTGTGCAACGAATTTTAGAGAAATGGAATTTGTGGAATGCCATGAGTGCTAAGGCCTGGGGGAAAAGTGCAGAGCCTCTTACTCCACCAGTGGCCTATGACAAATATATTAGTGAAGCCTGGAAAAAAGAAACCATAGTTCAAAAGTTAAAAAGATACGCCTCATTTCTTCCGCTGTTAGGGAAGGGAGCGATCATGACCCTAGAGATCTCAACCATCTCTATGGTCCTGGCCATGATCCTGGGCCTTCTCACGGCCCTCGCCCGATTATATGGTCACCCTGTTGTGAAATGGTTAGCTGTGGCCTACGTGGAAGTTTTTCGAGGCACTCCACTTCTCATTCAACTCTATCTCATATTTTATGGTCTCCCTTATGTGGGACTTACTCTTGATCCATTTGTTGCCGCAGTCTTGGGTTTAGGTCTCAATTATGGTTCTTGTGAGGCAGAAAATTACCGAGCAGGAATTTTATCCATTCCTAAGACTCAAATGGATGCGGCCCAGGCCCTAGGGATGAATTGGTTTCAGTCCCTTCGGCACATCATTTTGCCTCAAGCCGTGAAGGTAGTGATTCCTCCGGTCACAAATGATTTTATTGCCCTCTTAAAGGACTCATCTCTTGTTTCAGTGATCAGTATGGTGGAACTCACCACTGTTTATGGTCAACTGGCCTCTTCAAGTTTTGATTACTTAGGCTTAGGCCTTCTTACGGCCTTGGTGTATTTTGTGATTGGCCTGCCTTTTGTGAGGCTGGCCCGATATTTTGAAAGTCAACTTGCCAATAACCTCCCTGGAGAGCAGAGAACTCGCCGAGCACGTCCAAAATTGTTCATTTTTTAGTCAAATCCATGAGGCAAGAGCGTAATTTTGGCACTGGGATTTGAGAGCCGTCTGGATCCCTATTATAATGGGGTATGGATAGAATTTTGCTTATCTCTTATTGTGTGGCCACCTTGATGATCGCTATCGAGTTCATTCACGATTATATCAATAAGAAGGGCCTCTATTCACTCAAAGATAGTCTTCAAACCTTGCTGCTGCTTTATACCTTCGCTGCCATTTATTTTACGGTGCAATTTGGCGTGAAATTTCTTGATCCTTTTTTAAACCAATACTTATTACCAGTGACTGAAAAAGGTTGGATATTTTGGATTAGTCTCACGGTGATTTATGATTTTCTCTACTACTGGATGCACCGTTTAGAGCACACTCCATTTCTTTGGAAGATCTCTCACATTCACCATCACTCTTCTCGGTATCTGAATATTCTCACGGGTTTTCGCTCGAGTATTTTTCAGCCAGTGTACCTTTTACTTTTCATCGCCCCTCTCTACCTCTTGGGTTTTAGAACTCCAGAGATCTTTTTTATGGTCACCATGAATAAGCTCTATAACTGCTGGGTTCATCAGCAGCATCTAAAGAAAGTGCCTTTAGTGGATCTTCTTCTGAATTCACCAGCTAATCATCGGGTTCATCACGGAAGAAATGAAATTTACATCGACCGCAACTTCGCAGGAATTTTTATGATCTGGGATAAGCTCTTTGGAACTTATCAAGAAGAAACAGAAAAGGTTTTATTCGGAGTGAGTACTGATCCTGAGAAGCTCAAATTCTTCCAGGTTTATACCTTGGGCTTTCTGCGGGCAATTGATTCAAGTGCACCAAAGGCGATGGTGGCCGGAAGTGAGATGCCTACAAATCCTGCGACGACAACAAGAATGAGTTCTAATGATGAGACCTGAGCATGCTCAGTCAAGTACTCAAGGGCAAAGAGAGCACTGGTAGCAAAACTTGCTCCCATGATTGAGAAAGAAACGGGGGCATAGGCATAGGCTTTTTCTTCTGGTGACATGCGATCATTTACCAGAACATTTTTAAGTTCTAATTTGCCCAGCTTGATAAGAATTGTGTCGTGCCACCAAATAATGAATCCTTGTACGCAAGCCGTAGAAATAACCAGAGTTACTTTTTGGGCCAGTGAGAGATTATTTAAAGAAACTGCATAAGATGTGAGAAAGAAGCTGGTGTTGATATTGGCCGAGATTTTAAAGCCATGGTGAGCGTAATAATCTCCAAGTCTAAACTTGGTATTAAACTTCCACTTCTTTAAAACGTTTACGGCAATCCCTGGCATAATATAACCGTAGAGAACTGGTGCGAAGATCAGGAAAAGTGCGAAATTTGAACCTTCAAGCTTAGACCAATGGGTGTAGAAAAAGCACAGAGCGGGAAGAGGATAAAGGTAGATCCAAAGGTTCATAAAAGTTTTTGTCATAGCTAAATTTTAGGAAGATTCTATAGATAAGGAAAGAAGTTTCATGCCCGAGAATTTTGAACAATACTGGCCCCTCTATGTTGAGAACCATAAAAAGAAGATCACTCGCGAACTTCATTTTTGGTCGGCCATCATTTATTTGGCCACCTGGCTTCCGGGATTTTTCTTCAATTTCTGGTGGGGAATTCCTGCTTCAATTCTCTTCGGTTACATCTTGGCGTTTTTCACCCATAAGTATATTGAAAAGAGTCCTTATAATATCAAGCATCCCTATTGGGGAATCTTAGGAAACACTAAAATGTTTTTCCTAATCCTCTTGGGAAAAATGGATCAGGAAATGATCCGGCTCTACGGCAAGTCAGATCCCGCTATAAGTG
>CAMDDI010000111.1 GCA_945890905.1 Bacteriovorax stolpii | reverse complement strand
CCCTTCAAATTTTTCACCTGGGTGTAAATAATCGGAATCCAGTCCCCATTAAAGTGAGAGAATTGGGCAAGTATTGAAGAAGCAAAATTAAGCAGGGTTGGGTCTAGTGGAGTTTGATTGATCAGCTTAATAATCACATGAGCACTTTTAGAGTCATCCATATGTAGCCAATAGTCATCCTTGCTGGCCCACTTGTTACGAAGTTGATCATTCCCGCGGGAAGTTAAACCCACACCGATCTGATACTTTTCATACTTATAGACCTTAAAATCATCTTTTTCCTGGGAAACATCCACTTGAATTTTAGTTTCTTCTTCTTTTCCCCACACTGGACGAATGATGGGAATAGTGGAAATCTTTTGAGGCTGCTGATCTTTACCACTGATGAGTGAATTTACACTGGCCAATCTCTCCGTCAGAATCCCTTCGCCTCTTTTGAGTTTTTTAATTTTCTGATGAAGCAGATTTCTTTTTTCGTAAGGGTTAAGATCACCTTCAAACTTAATCTTCTGATCATCAACCTTGAGTTCATAGACATCTAAGGGATGGTTTTGATCCAGGATCGATTGAAGTCGCTGCCACTGTTGAGCCTTGCGTAGGTCATCTTCAATATTTTCTTTTTTTCGCTGGAGAAAGCTCGGTTGAGTTCCCAATGTTTTAAGATTGGCGATTTGAAGTTCAATCTGAATTAAATCTTTAATCTCTATCGGCTGCTTAGACATCAGATCATGTTTCATCTCAATATTGCGTCCAATCTCATCGAAGTATTGAAATAGTGGGAATTCATCGTGATTTAAATTTACCGCTTTCCCACGCCAGCTTAAAAGTAATTTCACTGGTCCATCAGGGGCATCTTGATAGCGATGAACGAAGTAGAGTTTGCGAGCTTTCCAAAATAAAAGCAGAGAGTGCTTTTGTCCATATTTCTGATAATCAAGGCGGATGATGCGATCATGCGAATCGAGAGTCACGTCCACTAAACTACATGCACTTAAATGGTGACGAAGATACTCGAGAAAATTATCTTTGCGCCTCAGTTCACTAGGTGGTGCCGAATCATGGAGCCAGATGCCTTCATAACCGCCCCCTCTACCCAGGTAAATATGCCAGGTCTTGCCCGGCGTGCGGATGGCCATTGATATAAAAAACGCTGTGCTGTATATTTTCTGAATCTGGCCATAGGCCAGTCTTTTTTCCTGGATGCTTTTGACCTGTGTTTCTAAATCAAGATAGTATTGAATCATATGACCATCAATCTCATAACCACCCAGCACTCTGTGCACCACACACAAGTCGAATGGGATCTTCTTTCAAAGATTATAGCAGGATTCGCTTATTTTGAATCCAATAAGACTCAATTAACTTCTGAAGTTTTTAGTGGTCGCAGAGATGAACTCTCAGCTGAGCTCATACGCACCCAAACTTATCTCCAAGAGTTTAAAGACGAGTACCGGCAAGTTGTGCGTCAACTTTTAGGTAAACTTCCTGAAGATGGGTCCCTCGGGAAATTTCTTTCCCATCTTTCAAAACAGGGCGTGATTAATTTCCCAGAACTCAACAAAGTCGCCTTGATGATTGAGTCTGCAATTTTTCTAAAACAAGATTTCCCTAATTTGAAGATCGCTGAATTTCATCAACTCAAAGAAATTGATTTTGCTCCTCTTCAAAGAAAATTTTTAAGAGAGTTTAGGCATTTAGTGGATGACACTGGTGAAGTCCACTTTGAGAGACATCCTGAATTGGCCGAACTCACAAAAAGACTTCGTGAACTTGAAGAGCGAATTCGAAGAACCATTCAAGAATGGATTAATCAGCCACAGAATCAAAAAGTCCTTCAATATAACAGTTATGATGTTCACTATGACCGCTTCGTAGTCCCGGTAAGATCCGATTCTTATCGCTCCGACATTGGTTTGATTATTTCGCGCTCAGAATCTGGGCAGACATTATTTGTGGAGCCTTTTGAAATTCGTGAAGCCTGCAATAGGCGTATGGAACTAAACGCAAAAATTGATGAGATCATCACCCAACTTGCCATGAAGTTCTCTCATCAGCTCTATGATTTTCATCCACTGACTCAAGAGCTTTATCGCATTCTTTACCGCATGGATTTCTATCTCGCAAAATCTCAATTTGCTACAGACTATCGCCTGGAGTGCCCACAGATTAGCTCCACTCCGGGATTTAAGTTTACTCAGCTCTTTCATCCTCTGATTAAGAATGCCGTTAAAAACAGTGCTGACTGCCATAAAGAGCATCACGGAATTGTGATCTCTGGACCTAATACCGGAGGAAAAACTGTTTTCCTGAAATCTGTGGCCCTCTCCTACTTACTTTTTTATCACGGCTTTTTTGTTCCAGCGGCAGAAGCCGAAATGTATCCCTACGAAGGACTATTTTATTTTGGCAATGATCTGCAAGATCTTCAAACCGGGCTTAGTTCATTTTCCGGGGAAGTCAAAAACTACATTAATCTTTTAGAAAATATTCTTCCTTCAAATCTTATTTTGATTGATGAAATATTCAATTCGACCTCCTCAGATGAAGCCTCCGCACTCTCCATGGCGTATTTTGATGAGTTACACCGGCGAGCTGGATGTCATATCATCGTTTCAACCCATCACCAGATGTTTAAAACTCTGATCCATCAAGATCGAAACTACATCTCGTGCCATGTTGGGTTTGATACTAAAAATATGAAGCCTACCTATAAGATTCAATGGGGAACTCCAGGTGCTTCCATGGCCATCGATATTTTCCGGATCTTGGCCCGGGGACATGATGACGTAAAACATATTCCTGATCACGCTCTTCAGCGCATGAGTACCAAGAATGTAAGTTATGAAACTCTCCTCCAAAGAGTTTCTCAGAAGCAGATTGAGCTTGATCAAATACTGAACTCTAACCGACAACTTGAAATTGAACTCAAGAATCAGAAAGGGGCGATGGAAGGCGTCTTAAATCTTCGCTTAAAAGATGAACTCAACAAGGCCCGACAGGAAGTTGATAAAATTTTAATTGAAGCTCGTGAATTAGTGGATGAAGCCAGACGGCAAGAAATCACGAAAGTTAAAAAGCTCGATGAGCGAGCTCACATCATTAAAGCTAAGATTGGTAAACTTCGAGGAGAAGAGCCACCTCAAGAAGAGATTATGCCACACGGGGATGTAGAGATTGGCCAACTTAAAACTGGTGATATCGTCTACTCTCACATTTTCAAGAAAGAATTTGCAGTTCAATCAGTTGATTTACGACGTAATGAGGTGACCATAGGAAAAGGGCCCATAAAATTTACTGTTCCCGTTCATACACTGGGCTTCTCGAAACGAGCTTCTCAAAACCATCAGGTGAGTGTGAGTTTTGAAAAAAATAAAGATGCAACCTTTGAATTTGACGTACGAGGTATGAGACTCTCTGAATTTCAAAATCTTATTGAAAGTGCCTTAGGGGATCTTCTCTCTGGAGATGTGCCCTTTCTTAATGTCATCCATGGTCATGGGGATGGCATTCTTAAAAATTGGTTAAGAGACTATATAAAGCGCTCCAAAGATTTTTCTCAAGATACTTCAGAGAGTGGCAATGACGGTGAGACGAGGGTTACCCTGCGATGAAAAAATTTCTCCCTTATTTACTAATTTCCTTTGTTATTGCTTTGGCCAATTGGCCTACTTTGTCGGCCAAACAAGTGGCTGACCCAGATGCTGAATTTATTCTTTCACTATTGAGTAATACTCACTCACCTCTGCATTATCTACAAAACCTACTGCAATTTAAAACTCTCGATTTTCAACCCCTAAGAGATATCTCCCTTGGCCTTGATTTATTTCTATTCAACCAATACGATTTAAATACTTTTATTCTCCAGAATCTTCTTTGGTGGTTAGGTTGCGTACTAGTTATTCAGAAAATTTTGAGAAAATTCTTTCCAGACTTTTCTGCGAAATCCATCCTTCTAGCAACACTGATTTTTGCAATTTATCCCATTTTTATCCCTACTCTTGCCTGGGGGATGGCCCGTAAGCACATCTTATGTTTCTTCTTCACCCTCCTGGCAACTCATGAACTTCTCACCAAACGTAATGTCTTCTATATCTCGCTATTCTACCTCTTAGCTACTCTCTCCCAACCCATTGGCATTTTATGGCCGGTATGGGCCCTGAGTTATCTATATTTTTATGAACCTCAAGACGTCCAAAACTCTAAAAAAATATTTCTATCTCTTGGTATGATTTTAGTCACCATGATCACAATAAATACCTTCTACTACCGCATCAGTGAGACTTTCCTAGTTCTCTATCCTTCAAAAACAAGCACTTCTTTTATTTTAGGTGATAAGCTTCTGGCCTTTGGACACTACACTTTTCAAATCTTTTTTCCCTACTTTCAATCTTTGAATTACAGTTTGGGACGCCCTTTTACTCTTATGGGTCTCATCCTTTTAGTTATTTTTGTCGCCATCTCATATAAATATTCTCAATCAAAAAAAATACTACTGTGGCTGCTCTTTGCTTTACTGCCACTCATCGTTATAACGACCCTTCCCCAAATGATGAGTGATACCTACTTACTTCTACCAGCTCTTGGGGTTTTTATCGTCGTCCTTGATCTCACACGCAGATTTCCAAAAAGAGCTGTGGTCTTGATTCCCGTGATGATTGTGTTTTGGACGATTTTTTCATTTAACCAATCAAAACTTTGGACCAATAAATCGGCCCTTTTAAGTTCATCTTTTGAGAATGATCCAAATTGCGTGAACGCACTCAATGCAGCTCGTATGAACTTTGCCCAATACCAAAAGGCATCTTCTCCAATCATGGAATTTATCAAGGCCAATGAGTGCCTGGGCAATATCAATCAGACAGTTTTAAATTCTCATATTAACCAAAACTTCTTAATGAACGCCTTCTACTTTGAAGATCAATTAACTCCGGAAATACGATTAGCGGCCCTGCAAGAGATGGCCAATACAAGCCTTACTGCCCATCTCTATATTGTGGCCCTTCTCATTCATGAAAATAAGCTTCAAGAAGCCCAAGAAGTTCTTAAAACAATCAATGCTAAAGTGAAAGGTCAGGATTTAGGAGAAAGTTATCTGATTGTGGTGGATAAGGTGATTGTCCCTTACTGCGAAAAAATCAATGATCCAGATTGCAGAGAACTGGCGGGCCACTTTAGTAAGAAGGCCCGCACTCCGTATTTGTAACTAGTGAATAATTTTTCCGATACGCCAAGGTCTAAACTTCCAAGACTCTTGTTCATCTTCACTCCAAGGCCATGGCACTGAAAGAGAGAACCAAATCATGATCGCCTTACCTTTAATGTGACCAAAGGGTACTGTTCCCCAACGGCGGGAATCAGCTGAGAAATCCCGGTTATCACCCATAACAAAGAAGTTATCCTTAGGCACAGTGAACTGATGATAGTTAGCGAAATAATCGTTACCAACATCAACTTGAGTAACGTGAGTAGCGTCTCCCGTTTTGGTTTCCATAAACTTAAACTGGTAAGACTTATAGCGATCATCCATATCTTCAAGAATTTCTTTCCCATCAATTTCTTTGGTCTCAATGGGCTTGTTATTTACGTAAACAACTTTATCGATCACTTCAATCGTATCACCAGGAAGACCAATTACACGCTTGATGTAATTAAGGTTAGTGTCCTTAGGATATTTAAATACTACTACGTCCCCACGCTTAGGTTGATCAGGACCAGTTAAATAAATCGGATCAGTAAACCAATCGCTAAATGGAAGCTTGAAGCCATAAGCAAATTTATTCACCAAGATGAAATCTCCAATCAATAGAGTAGAGATCATCGAGCCTGAAGGAATTTTAAATGGTTCAAAAAGAACTGAGCGAAAAATAAGAACAGATAAAATAATAAAGGTGAACGACTTCGCCTCTTTAATAAACTTATCTTTCTTACTGATCATCGGAGCAACAGTTTCGGCCGCAACCGTCTGAGCTTCAACTGGGGGAGTTAAATTTTCGTCCATAGCAGAGATCCTTTATTTTTTCAGAGGATAAAGTGATGAGTAGTAATACTCCATGATGTTTTTAGCAAGAAGTGGAGACTTAATGTACCACTTCTTCTGATTCACAATCATCACACAGATTGAAATCCCTTTATCATTTTTATCTTCAATTGATTTTGCGTAACTTACAAACCAGTCCCGCTTACCCTTAGGGTCACCACCAGTGATACTTCCAGTTTTCCCGCCAATCTCCAATTTATTCAAAAGGTACTGGCTGCGACGAAAAGATGACCGGGCAGTTCCTTCAGTAACAGTGGCCATAAAAAGAGTGCGAAGATCTTCAGCCGAATGAGGAGTGAGAACTTGCTCATCTTTTTTTAATGGAGGATAGATCACTTTTTTATCATTGATGCCCTCAAGCGACTTAATCACCACGGGGTATCGAAACACTCCGCCGTTGGCCACAACTGAAGCGATTACAGATCCGTGCACAGGACTCATCATCGTAGTGGTATTTAGACCAGACGAGAGCTCAGCGAGATTGTACTGATCTTGGGCCATGACAAAAACTGAAGGAGCAAGATTAACTCCTTCAACTAAGCGCTTATTAAATCCAAACTTCTCTGCCATTTTCTTTAAACCAGCAGGAGTTAAATTTTCAATGGCAGTACGACCAAAAATTACGTTGTTGGAAGTAGCAAACGCTTTTTGCAAATCAAGCCGGCGAATCCAGCGATGATTAGAAGGAATTTTAAGTTGGTGGCGATAAAGGGTGGTTGAGCGACCCGTGAAATGAAACTCGGTATCAGTTTTAATGTGAGTATTTTCTAAAAGATCCGCAGCAGTGATTACTTTAAAGATACTGGCAGAAGGATGAGTGTTACTAAAAGCGATGTCTCGGCCGAAAAGATTTTTTTGGCGGGCATAGTCTACAGCGGCTAAAATATGACCGTTTTCATTATCTAGTACGACAACGGAAGTATAATCCGGACGATAGAGTGCGAGCTGCTTTTTGATAAAAGTTTCGAGCTCTTCGTTGAAAGTATATTTCACATGGTAGCGGGAGCTATCGTAATCAACCTGTTCTATCCAGTTTGGATGCTTCGCCAAAATCTGATTAAAATCAGTACCCTGGCCAGCATCGTGCGACTCAGCTTTAATCGACAATGCAGGTGATTGAAAAAGAGTGTTATCTTTAATGAAGTTGAGATTAGCAAACGCAGAAGTGCTGACTACTAAAAGTAGGCCCAGCAAAAAGAAAGCTTTGCGGTTTAAATCCTTGAAAACCATGAAAGCATTATGCCTTAAAGTTCTTTCCAATGACAAAAAATTCTTTACTGACACTTCGAGTAGATTTTGGCTTCAAGTAATGGAATTCGCTAAAAATATTTTTTTGCTCTTTTAAATAATTCTGGGCGTGCTGAGAATCGAAGACTTTAATCACAAAATTTCCTCCGGGAGAGAGGAATCGCGGCAGTAAACCAAAAACTGACTCAACTAGACTTAAACTGCGGTCTTGATCCAAGGATTTAATGCCAGTGGTATTTGGCGCCATGTCAGACAAAACTACATCAAACGGTTTCTCCACGCCAAGTTGAGTGAGATCGTGAATATCAAAAATATCTTTTTCGTATACCCGAACATTTTGCACCCCTGAGAGCTTCTTATTCAACTCACGAATGTCGATTCCAACTACCAGTCCCTTCTCTCCAATCACCTGACTAGTGTACTGAATCCATGATCCTGGATGGTAACCAAAGTCCACGACTTGCATACCGGCTTTGAGCACTTTGTATTTCGCATCGATTTCTTCAAGTTTATACACACTACGGGCGAAGAAGTTTTCGTCCTTGGCCTTATTAAAATAGTGATCTTTAACTTTGAAATTTCCCATATGACCTTTCTTTAGCAACTTTGCTAGAATGAGTCATGAAAAAAAACGATCTCGCCCTAGAAGTCTTTACTCGCTTAAAAAAGAAGTATCCCGATGCTCATTGCGAGCTCAATCATTCCAACCCTTTCGAACTTCTTATTGCCACCATTCTCTCCGCTCAGTGCACGGATGTGAGAGTGAATATGGTCACTCCCGCTCTCTTTAAAAAGTATCCGACAACCCAGAAGCTTGCGAAGGCAAAACTGGAGGATGTTGAAGAGGCGATTAAATCCATTAATTTTTTCCGCAATAAAAGTAAGAGTCTGATCGCTTGCGCTCAGAAACTTGTATCCGATCACGCAGGAGAAGTTCCCAAGACAGTGGAAGAGCTCAGTGAGCTTGCGGGTGTCGGTCGCAAAACGGCCAACGTGGTTTTGGGAAATGCCTTTAATATCAACACCGGGATTGTGGTAGATACCCATGTTAAGAGAACCGCCCATCTTCTGGGACTCACTAAGCAAACTGATCCAGCAAAAGTAGAGATTGAATTGATGAAACTCTTTCCTAACGAAACCTGGACTGATCTGTCTCATCTTTTAATATTTTTAGGCCGAAGAAACTGCATCGCTCGCAGGCCTCAATGCGATCTCTGTAACCTCAATGATATTTGTGAATTTAGACAAAAACTTTCGAAAGCTCCGAAAAAAGCGAAGGGTGACACCAAATAAGGGGTGGATGATAGAGAGGTTTGACTTCGGTCACTTCTACTCCTCTCTCATAGAGCTTTATTCCTGCCTGATGACAAAGTAGAGTGCCGCCAGCAATATCCCATATATTTTTTGGTCTCATGCTCACGACAAAATCACATTGATGGTGAGAAAGACGTCCCAATTTATAAGCAATACTTCCCACTGGTTTGAGTTCTAGGTGAGAGCCTTGAAGATGTTTGAACAATCCCTTCTTCCATTCAGTGCGCGAGATCTCACCGATGTATTTATCTTTGATTTTAAATTCTCTAAACTCTCCACGATCAAAGAGTTCTTGCTTCTGTGGATTATAAATCCAACCTTCACCTTCAAATTTTTTCGAAGAGAAAAGTCCTAGAGACATTGCCCATTCAGGATTTTTTTCAATGTATTCACGAGTTCCATCCAGAGGATCAAGGGCCAAAAGAGGAAAACTCCATTCTGAAAATTTCTCTTCGGAATAAAAAGTTACCAGAGGAAAATGCTGAACAAAGAGGTCTTCTATATATTCCGAGAAAGCAATATCTAGCAGAGTCACCGGCGAGCCATCATCTTTGTAAGTTATGTTGGGTTCTGGATGATTTATGAGGATTTCATTAATAAATGAAATACGCACTTTTAGAAAGTCAGCTAAATTTTTGGGTTCAGTAAAAATTTTGTCCACAAATACGCCCTAGTTATCCACAATTTTTTTTATTTGCGAACACCTTAAGGTTGAGATATTTCGCGTTATAATTCTATATAATTCAATCACATAAAAAAAGGGAACCGAAGTTCCCTTTTCAAAATTATTTTTTGGGATCCTTGACAAGGATGGTTTTCCCCAATTTTTGTTAACCGCCTTCATACAGGGCGAGGAGTTGAACCCACCCGTCCTGGGCCATGGATGTGGCAAAAACCCCATCCATATCTGCACTGTCATTATCCACGACACTAGTCACTAGTTTCACTCCGAAAGAGTCTACATACACAAAAGCTTGATCGGGATCGCGGGATGGCTGAGACGTGAAATGTTGATAACAGGCTGAGAAATCTTTGAAAACAGAAGCGGTTAAGGGTGCCTTGTACAAAAGTCCTCCTTGATCCGATGAAGAGATCCATTCTCTTCTTCTCTCTTATATTGTACGTCCCAATTTGAATTGGGCGCAAAGGCAAACTTCATATTGTAAGTAAAATTGAGATCTTAACTCGATCCTGAAGATCAAAATGGTCGGAATTGACCTGGTTGTATTCTGAAAAATCAATCCAGATTTATCTAGAAGTAAAAGCCTCTTTCCTAATTCCAAGCTAGAGACCCGCTAGACCAAATCATGCCAGTGTGCTATTTTTAGCACACTGGTCATCTTCGGAGAGATCAGTGAAACAAGTTGTATGGAATAAGAGAGCGCGGGAGCTTGTAAAAGAGTTGAGTTGAGAAGCCAAAAAGGAAATTGGAACTCTCATCACTCGAATTCAGTATGGACATTTTTTAAGAGAGCCTCAGTCTAAGTCGATGAAGAGTATTCATGAAAATGCTTTTGAATTAAGGATAAAGGAAAGGCCGGATCTTACAGAATAATTTATGTGCTCGTCATGAAGGATAGTGTGTTTATTCCTCATGCGTTTACTAAGAAAACAGAGAAAACACCATTAAGAGAAATTGAAATTTCTATTCTAAGACTTAAGGAGCTGCTCGATGAAAATCAGTAAAGAAGCACGAAAACTTGCAGAAGATTTAGGCTTAAGCGAGGTTGATGCTTACATGATGGAACTTAAAGCTAAAATGTATAATCGAAGTGCTCAACTTATTAAGTCCTCACCCCTTACTCACAAGGAAATTGCAAAACTTGTTGGAACGTCCAGAAGTCGCATCACTCGTCTTTCTAACAATGGTGAGAACAGTGTATCAATTGAGCTTCTCTGTAGCATTATTACTACTTTAACTGGAAAGCATGCTTTAGAATTAGCAGCCTAGCGCTTAAG
>CAMDDI010000110.1 GCA_945890905.1 Bacteriovorax stolpii | reverse complement strand
ACTGCATATGATGGATGTGACCATTGGCCATATTTGAAAACAAAATCAGTGAAAGGAATGAGAGGAAAGCGAGACTAGTGGCCATACCGTATGCGTGTTGAGTGATCACGCGCTTTTGAGACCGTGATAATAGAAAATGAGCGAGTATTAAGCTACCTAAGAAAAAGAAAGCTCCACAAAATAATCCACAACCAATGCGACCTAAACTTTCCACATAGCGCATAATTCCTATGCCGCCACCCAAGGGGCCAATTCCAAATTGAGGACAAATAGTCAAAGTTAGGGATCCCATCAGCACATGGATCATTAAAAATTTTGAGAAGACTGAAGTTAGTCCTGGATTGATATCATCCATCACGTGTTCGTGAATCTTTGCTGTCACAGTTTGGGGTGGACTATTCTTTTGAGAATTCAAAAATTCATTATAGTCAGACATACTTACCTCTTAATTGCCGGATCACCCGGCTGATTTTTTGGCGCACACCCGCCTCAGAGATGTTGAGGTGACTGGCAATCTCAGCAAAGGACCAATCTTCGCGATAGCGCTTTTCCAAAAGATCTCTCTCTTGTTCTTTTAATCCATCAAGAATAATTTCTCTGTCTTGATTTTTATTCAGATCATCTGAAATTAAAAAATCTCGGTAGTTTTCCTGAATGGATCCCGCACTTTGTATTTTTCGGAAATAATCCGTCATGGTTGTTCTGGCGATAGTATAGAGCCAGGCAGTGAACGGAAACTTCGGATCATACTGATGGCGGCTGGAGTGAAGCTTCATGAAAACATTTTGGAAAATTTCATCCGCGTTCGTTTTATTGAAAGTCTTCTTAGTGATGAACCCATAGACGATGGAAGAATGCTTTGAATAGAGCATCGAGAACGCCTGAGGATCGTCCTCTTTTCCATATCTAGTCATTAGCTCTTCATCAGTCACAAATGATTTCCTCACTCTCTATAGGTATACGTAAGGTACTTATTTTTTGTGACATTGTCACAAATTCAGTGTGACTTCCGTATCCAGTGCACCACTAACAAAAAGGATGTTTATGAAAAACTATCTGCGTACTGGCCTATTCTCGACTTTAATGGTTTTTGGAACTGTTGCTCCGGCCTTTGCCAACCACGTAGAAGGACATACTGGTAAATGCGATTGCACTAAAGAGTGTGCTGAAAAATGTAAAAAGGGCGAAGGGAAAGATTGTAAGTGCGAGCATGGCGATTGTAAGAAAACTGGGGATTGTGGAGAAAGTTGCTTGAAAAAATAAACTCAATTTTAAAGCCCCTGTCTCAAGGGGCTTTTTTATCGTAAACAGGCTTCAAGATCTTTGGGAGTTGCCCCGGAGACATCAACTAGATTATCTGACTCCATCATTTGCACAGGAGTGATGACATCAGAATTCTTCCACGCTTCAGGATCAAACTTCATTCCGTAAGCATCAAATCTTTTTTTTGCCACAGACATCACGGCCTGATTATCTACCTGCAAATCTCCAATTTTTTGAAGATTCCCGATCTCTTCTTTAGCGACTTTCTTATAAGCTTTCCAAAGAAGTTCTGAACAATAAATCCGTGCCTCATCCATAGAAAAGATTAAATCATAGGGAGCCCCTAGTTTATTTTCCAGGTATTCACGAACTTTTGAAATTCTAAATTCGAAGGTCGTACGTTTGACTTTGTAATCAAGATTGCGGCTGCGACGGATAAAGCTATAAAGGCTGGTCCATTTCACTGGGCCAACTGCTTCGATAACTTCCCATCCAGCAGAATTTTTAAAAGCAGCACCCACGTGACTCCACTCTGAGCCTGTGGCCACTTTCAAAAGAGCCGATTGCTGAGTCTGGCTTTTAATAAATACTAAGTCACCATCTTTGAGAGGGCACGTGCCCGCAGCAAATGAAGAGTTTAGGAGAGTAAAACTACTTAGTAAAAATAATAGTCGCAACATAATCAAACTTCCTTTCAGGGTCAGCAGAATCTAACATCGCATTGATTAAAAACGAAGTCGGTGAATAGTTAAGTGGGGCCTGAGAATTAATTTGGTCTACCATAGGTTGAGGAGGCTCTTTGCCCGAGAGTTTCGTAACGTAGGTTTGTTTTAAAATTCCCATAAGCTTCTGGATGGCCGGATCTTTGGCCAGGGCACGGTGACCACCAGAGAGCCGGGAAACATCCCCTTCAGTAAAGATCTTTTCCAGCAAGGCGACTTTTTCAGAAACAGAGAGATCAAGCTTTTCTAATACGGCCAAAGGACCTTCAGTTAATCCTGGAACCCCTTTAGCGGCGAGCATCGGCATCGGAGACATGATGGGTTTTACACATGCAGCGTCACTTGATGGATCAAGAGCGATTTCTTCCGGAGAACAATTTGAAAGAGAAAGGAGTGACCAAATAAACTCTGAGCAAAACAAAGTCAGATCAGTTGTGGTGGTATCTTTTCCAGAAATAATACCGGCCATTTTTGTGACAAAAGAATCATTGGCCGAGTAAGTGTTATATTTTGAAGCATTGTAATCAGAATTAAATTTAAGCTGACCGCGAGAGCGGAAAGCAGCAGCATTCTTCTTGACCATAGCGACCCATGATAAGAAGTTTTTTGCTTTCACAGCCGAGACGTCACGAGGGCGGATGATTTGATAAGTGTCTCCACCCAAGTAGTGAGGAGCATTAAGGGAGCTATCAAAGTTCTCACCGTTATGATGAGAATCAAGGGGCTGATCTAAATTTTTGGCCACTCCATTTTCAACATAGATAATTCCAGAGTGACTGAGTCCCATTTGAATATGTGGGTAGCTTGCTGTGTTTTCCCAAAGTGGACGAAAACTTAAAACCACATCACCGTTACGGATAATTCCTTTTTTAAGAAGGTCGGCCATAGCAGCAGCGCGAACTCTTTTCTTGGCAGCAATAACAGCATTTGAAGTTCCTTCAATTGATCCTTCAGTCACTAGTGAGTGAGAGTCTTTATAGAAGTAGCCACGAAGGTAAGCTTGTTCAGTTTCTAATTCTTTCACTGGAATCTTTTTCCAGGTTTTATCGGCCAGTGAGGACATTGAATCTGCAGTGGCCGCAAAGTAGAAAGGAGCAGAAGTTAAGCTCTGAGCAAAGCTAGAAAATGAGAGCAATAGGGCCAGAGGCCAGATGGTGTGTTTCATAGACAAACTCCACAATGAAAAAATTTTGAGATATGTATCACTCTGAAAAAAACCGTGGGGATAAGGTGCTATAGCCTATAATCTTTATAGGCTATCCTCTCCAGGGAAAGTGCTCGAGGACTTCAAGCTCGCTTAAAAGTTCTAGCTTCTTAGCATTACCAAAACTCATTGATTCTGCTTCTTTAACACTCATATTGATGAGATCTAAGTCGATAATCCGCAAGAGATGGATTAGGGGATAAGGGGAAGAGTTCACAAGGTTAGCGCGGTTGGAGAACTCTAAACCTTCAAAACAGAACTTTGGATGAAAGGCCACCAGTTGAAACTCATCACCAAGACCCAGCTCAGCTAACTGGTCTTCGCAGTCTTCCGAAAAATCATAAAAGTCTTTAAAGGATATTTTCCACTGTGGATAGGCCATAAGAATGGTTTCAAATTTCTTCTGGGCTTGAAATGCGTTCAATGAATCTAAGAAATTATTTTGAGAGTCTGGGAGGGTATTTCCAGGAAGTTCTTCTAGAAGAATCTTTCCTGTAAGGTAAGGTTTACTGGTGAAAGGACACAGATCAAGACCGATAATAGTTTTTTCGAGCCAAGATTTGATCATCGAAGGCGATTGAGATATTTCAGAACTGCGGGAGCTTCCTTCCAATCCATTTTAGCTTTTATGATCAGGGCAATGACTTCTCTCTGAGAAATTTTACCCATGGCCAGAACTTCACAGCCCCGGGTCTCCAGAAGGTCGGTGCGGGCCGAGATGGTGTAGTACTGCGGCCAAAGATTATTGTCGTTATTACTTCCGCCCATACAGAGAGGAATGAAATGATCAATTTTATACTGATGGCGCTCGCCACTTAAACTGTAACCAAGTTTGCGGTAATTGATAAAGATGAGCTCTTTGCCGAATGAATTTAGCTCACGCTCGCAGTAGGGAATGTGCTCAGCATAGCGGTAAGATGTAGGAGAGTCGCAGAGAGAGCCCGGAGTTACAGTTAAGTCTGGGAACTTCGGGTAAGCATTTCCTGCGAAAGAGTTAAGACTAAAAAGTAAGAAGAGAAAGCCCACTTACTTAGACATCCTGCCAAGTCTTTCAGTTTCAACCCCTCTAAGTGCATTGAAAGTTTGAAAGCGGTATTCAACTTTTTTTCCTACAGATACGTATCCGCAAGGGTTTACGTCACGGTATTTATCCAGTTGCTTGAAAGCAAATGTCTTACATTCATCAAAAGTAATTTCGAAGCTTGAGGCTTTTGCTATTTGAGATACCTGGTACCAACCATGTACATGGTACCAGTTATCGTTTCTATCAGTAGCTGTATAGGGATAGTCCCAAGGCTCATTCACATGGCATGTGGGAGTATAACTCGTGTAGACGATGGTCTCGCAACGAGAAGCAAAGGTTTCATTTCCACGCTCATCTGGCAGACATCTACGGGCATATGAGAGAGTAGAAGAGAGGATCACCAAGGCGATAAGTAGAGTTTTCATAAGCTTTAAATACGACCTGGGAGATGGTTCGTACACTTATTTGTAATTTTTCTACAGTTGAACTAGCTAATTTTGAGCTCAGGCAGCTCATTCCAGTCAGTAGTATAGTTTCTGGAATAGAAGTCTGCCCGACGGGTCCATTCTTTGGTTCCTGTGCCACAGGCCGCACTTCTCACGGTGTGCTTTCCCCATCTGCGGTTAATGAGATCCACCACCTCGTTGAGCTTTTCATTATCGTCTTGGCGCTGCGAGAAGAGATCCACTTGGGATTCATTCTTAGGGCGTACATCTGAAAGAAGAATGCCTCCTTTCTTGTAACCAAAACCAGGCCTGTAGATATCATCTAAAACTCTATGGGCCGCACGAATTAAAGAGATTTGATCAGAAGTGCCCGAGAGAAAAGTTCTGTGGCCCGATCCATAGTATTGAGGAACATCTTTAAAAGCGTTGGTATGAATAAACACATTGATATTAAAACACACACTGTCTTGCTTTCTTAAAGTCATACTAGCGTTAGTAACAAATTCGGCCAGAGATTCAGCAATCTCAAGTTTGGTATAAATATCGGAGCCGTAACTGCGGCTATTGCCGATCATATCTTTTTCTTCTACGTCCCGCATTTCAAGGCAACGGTTGCCCCGCAGCTCTTGCCAGATTTGCACGCCCACCTTGGTGAGCATCTTCTGGATTTTGTCTTTGTTCTCATAATTTCTAAATTGCCAGGCAGTTTTAATTCCTAAGAGATTTAATTTTTGGGCCGACGCACTTCCCACTCCCCAGATATCTCGCACTGGAAAATTTTCTAAGGCTTCTTTCATATTATCTTCAGTGATGACAAAAACACCGTCCCGCTTTTTGGCAATTCTATTGGCGATCTTGGCCAGAACTTTTGTGGGAGCAATGCCCACGCCACAAGGAAGACAAGCATTGGTCCACACCTCATCTTTGAGAAATTTTCCAAAGTCCCAAAGATTGTGAATGTGATCTAGGCCTGTGAGATCGCAAAAGGCTTCATCCACACTGTAGGTTTCAAGCTTAGGGGTAATATTAAACAGAGTGTGGTGAAACCTGCGGGAGAAGTCATGAATGAGCACATAGTTAGAAGAGAAAACAGCAGCGTTGGCCTGTTCCAACTGTTTGGCGACTTTAAAATAAGGCTCACACATGGTGGACATAAATCCCAGAGATTTTGCCAGACGGTTGGCCGCAATAATGGCCCCATCGTTATTGGATAAAACCACAATGGGTCTTTTCACAATCTCTGGCCTAAACACACTTTCCACGGAAGCGTAGCAAGAGTTCACATCTACTAGAGCAATCATCCAATTCCTTCGGGTTTTGAATAAATATTAATGATGGCCACAATGCCACCCCAGACCTGGCTCTCAAAATCAGCATCACTATCCAGGCGGATCATCTGAGGAGTAAGAAAAGTTTTATTCTGAATGGTGGTAATTTCACCTAGGTGAAATTCATTATTCACCACCACCACATACATTTTTCCCTGAATGGGTTTATTAAGTTTGCGGTCTACGATGACAAGGTCGCCTTCTTTAATATAAAATTTTCTTCCGATCCCACCACTGGCCCTCCAGATATAAATATTGGGAGACTTCAAGGAGAAGAGTTGATCCAGGGACAGAATTTTTTGAGCGTACTCAGTACATGCAGATTGAAATCCTGTTTGTCCTTCGTACTCGAATTCGTCATTCATTGATTTCTCTCTAAGCACTTAAGCAATTTGATTCTTCGAAAACAATTTTACCGGCGATTTTTCCCTTCACTGGAGGCCACAGGGAAATCTTTCCATCGATGACTTCGTATCTGCGGACAGTGTACTGATTATTTTCATCTGTCACTAAACACAAGTCACTCGATTTTGGCTGATCAAAGAAGTTCACTTTCACCTGATGGCCTTTGGTGTAACCAAAGAGAGGCTCATCGTTTTCAAGAGTGATGGAGACATAAAACTGGGCTTGGGGGAACATTGAGGCTCCTTTTTGGGTGTTCTTGCATTGTACGTAAATTTTCCGTACATTCAACATGGGAAATTTCTTTCCTATCAAAGATCTGGAAATTCGCGTCTTTAGTCCCTTATCTGCATTGCATCCATCCCTGGCGGCCATCTTGCTTCTTGATTAACTGAGTTTTAATCAAAGGAGAATAAGATGGAATTTAAAATGAAACCAGTGGCGCTTATTACTGGTGCATCAAGTGGGATTGGATTTGAGTTGGCCAAAGTTTTTGCGCAAGAAGGCTATGATCTCATTGTAACTGCTGACAGAGGAATACGTAGTGCTGCCCAAAAGCTCTCGGACTTGGGAGCAGAAGTTGAATCATATGAAGTTGATTTAACTTTAGTCAACGCCGTGAGTGAGCTAACTACTTTTGTCCAACAAACTGGTCATGTCATTGATGTAGCAGTATTGAACGCAGGTGCTGGTGTAGGTGGACAATTTGCAACAGAAACAAATTTGAGTGATGAAGAGTATATTATCAAACTTAATTGCTTATCCACAGTTCAGCTTGCCAAATGGGTGGTGAAAGAAATGCTTGAGCATGGTCAAGGTCAAATTCTTTTCACTTCATCAGTTGTGGGAGTGATGCCATCTCCTCTGCAAAGTGTTTATGGGGCCACGAAAGCTTTTGTGCATTCATTTGCTGAAGGCTTAAGAATTGAACTTAAAGGAACAGGAATTTCTGTGACAGCTCTTCAACCGGGTGCCACTGAAACAAATTTCTTCGACGGCCCAGGACTTCGTGAAACTAAAGTAGGGCAGGCCAAAAAAGACGATCCGGCCAAAGTCGCTCGCCAGGGATATGAAGCTTTGATGGATGGAGAGGATCACATTGTGGCCGGTTCATTTAAAAACAAAATTCAAATCGCGATCAATAAATTTTTACCAGAGGGAATGAAGGGAATTGCCCCTAAATCCTATGGAGAAAAAGTCGATCATTAAGTATTAAGCACTTATAGGCGCGGGGCTGCGTCCATTTTCTGAACACCCCACCTATAAGTCCTACACAAGCCGTATCATCCCCCAGCTCTCTCCCTAATAATGGGAGTATGAAAAATTCTCAGAAGAGTGCCATTGTGGTGGGTGCAGGGTTTGCGGGGCTAGTTTCGGCCTTGGTGTGCGGTCGCAAGGGCATGAAAGTAACTCTCATTGATAAGCGGGACTTAGATCAGACTCACGTCTCTCAGGGCAAGCACGCTCATATGCTTACTAAGAAGGGTCTCAATATTTTATGTGAATTATTTCCTGAAATTGAAGAAGAATATCTCTCAGTTCGTTTTACAAAACTCCATTTTACTCATGACGTGAAATGGGTGGGACCCTATCAGGCCTATCCACGCTTTCATTCTGACTTTGGAAATATTTATACTTTCTATCGACCTGATCTAGACCGGATTTTAGTTGAGATGCTGGCCAAACTCACCAATGTGGAAATTTTAAGTGGAGTAGAAGTTTTGGGCTTCCATCGCAAAGGAACGGCGATGAGTGGAGTGGCCACCGCTGGCGGAGATATTTTTTCAGATAACGTGATCGTCACCACAGGGCGCTTTGGAAATAGCGAAAAGACTCTTGAAGCTTTAAATATCAAAAAGTATGAGAAGGAGAGCATTCCTTCAATTTTAAAATACCGCTCATTTGAATTAGAATCCTCGTATTTTGAAGAAAAAGACTATCAGGCCATCATGGCCACCACTTTTGGAGAAATCAATCCTAATGGAACGGTGATGATCCCTATTACAAAAAATCGTTTCATGGTGACTCAAGTGGGAAAAGATCTCTCAACCGAAGTGATGGCCTTCTCTGATTGCCTTCATACTCCTGAGATTTCTGAAGTTTTGAGAAAATCTAAAATAGTAACCCCTCCCATAACTTATAAGCTTGAAGGTTCCCGGCGCTATAGCTTTAAAAAGGTTCAGAACTGGCCAGAAGGTCTTTTGATGTTAGGGGATGCAGCTGTGTTTATGAATCCTATCTTTGCTCAAGGACTCACCCTGGCCCTTATTCAGTGTGAAGCTTTAAATCATTTCTTAGATACAGAATCGAGCTCATTTGATTTTCAAGTATCAGTGGACGAATTAATTCAAGAACCTTGGTTCTTAGGCACATTAGAAGACCGCAGACTTAATGCGAAGAGCTGGCAGCGGCCGTTCTACACCGTAGCAGAGAAATGTGTCGCCCAGGTTCTTAAAAAAGCGACTCAAGATAAGGCGACTTACTTAAAACTGGTGGAAACTCTTAATATGCTCTCTTCACCTGTTAGTTTTTTTAATTTGAGAGTCTTCTGACAACCTCTTATACTATTTTAATACTGAAAGGATTCTCTCATGCTCACTCAGGCCGAAATTCGCGAGAAGGTCATTGCGATAGTGACCGCCATTCTTCCTGATGAAGACCTCAAGGGCATTAAAGATGATGTGACTCTTAAAGAGCAATATGGCATGGACTCAATGGACTTGCTAGATATCGCCATGGAAATTCGCAAAAAATTTAATATCACTATTCCCGATACTGAACTTGTTCAACTTTCAACCCTCAAAGGGTGTGTGGAATACATTCATAAAAAGCTCTCTCCTTGAACATTTATGATTCAGTCATTTTAGGTGGTGGATTTTCTGGTATGGCCTGTGCCTTACGGCAGGGTATGTTTCAGAAAAAAGTTCTGCTCTTAGAAAAGCATACAATCATGGGTGGTCTTAATTCTTACTACTATCGCAAAATAGGAGATAAAAGTATCCGCATCGATACCGGTCTGCATGCGTTGACTAACTTTACTCCAAAAGGTGAGAAGAGTTCCAAAGTCCTGCCTCAGATTCTTAAGCAGTTTCGAATTTCTCATGATGAACTTAAACTCAAAGAGCAGAGCTTCTCAAAAGTTATCATCGATGGCACAGAAGTTTTATTCTCTAATGATCTTTCGTTACTGACTGATCAAATCTCTAAAAAATTTCCTGCGGAACTAGATAATTTCTTAAAGTTTATTCCTTTTGTTCAAAATACAGACCTTCGCCTCTATAAAGATCAAAATCTCTCAGGGCTTGAGCTTCTGGGGAAGTATTTTAAAGATCCTCTTTTTATCCGCATGATCAGTTTCCCCATTTTTTGTTACGGTTCTTCTTGGGAAGAAGATTTAGATGCTTATCTTTTTGTTACGATGTTTAGATCCATCTACCTTGAAGGCTTCGCCCGACCCCAAGGGGGAATCAAAACACTGATTGATCTCATGCTCGAGAGAATTTCTCAGTGCCCGACGGTGGAAATTCAAAAAGCAGCTGCCGTTAGAAATTTGTGTTTTGAAAATGATCTTTGGAAAATTTCAACTCTGAATTCTTACCACACACCTCTGGTGTTCTCTTCTCTGGGATATCCAGAAACAAAGCTTCTGGCCGGTGAGAGTATTAAAGAAGAGTGGGTGAGCCCTATTAGTTTTGTCGAAGTGATCTTTATGTTCCAAGAGCGCCACAAGGGCGATCATCCAGAGACCATTATCTTTTTTAATGAAGATGCAAAATCGATCTTTAGAGGTGCCAGAGACTTTGCAGACTATCCGATGGGTGTTATCTGTCAGCTGGAAAACTATCAAGACTCAGCTGAAGAAGACACAGTGATTAAAATTACTTTCTGTGGCAGTTTTAAAAAGTGGAATGAAGCGGACTCCGCAAGCTATAAAAGTGAGAAACAAAGAGTTATCGAGACAGCACAGAGGATTTTAAATAAGTATCTTCCTCTTGATCAACGAGTGCCGCTTTATATTGACTGCTTCACTCCTCGCACCATTAATAAATACACTTCCCACATTGCAGGCTCAGTTTATGGTTCGCAAATAAAGTTCAAGCATGGGAGATGTGATTTAAAAAATATGATTTTGATTGGTGCTGATCAGGGGAACTTAGGCATCACCGGGTCCATTTTGAGTGGAACAGATATGGCCAATCAGTTTAG
>CAMDDI010000109.1 GCA_945890905.1 Bacteriovorax stolpii | reverse complement strand
TGACACTGAACAAAGAAATTACCCAGGCAACGTCGGAGATTGAAAAGATTCAAGGAGTGAAAATCAAATTCTTCCGCCTGCCTTATGGCGCAGGAGTAAATGTAAATCACATCCGTGAGAAAATTGCACAATCAGGATTAATTCACGTTTTCTGGAACATTGATACTTTAGATTGGATGGCGCAAGAGCCAGAAAAAATTGTAAGTCGCACTCGCGCTCTCATGGCCAAAACAAAAAAAGATGCCGGAATTATTCTGTTCCATGATATTCATGAACGCACAACTATTGCAGCACCGCAAATTATGGATGACCTAATAAGTAATGGTCGACGTGCCTGTAACTTAGATACAATCGTGACTCAAATAAACGATGGATCTCCCACTGTATGTCCAAAATAATCATTCTCGTTTTCGCATTTTTTGTTAGTTGTTCGACCTCTCCGTCGAAAACGCCTTCTGAAGTACCAGTTCAGGCGAAGGATTTTTCTCGTGGCGAGGTGATTCTCGCCACACAATTGCTTGCCAAAGTTTTTGATGAAGATATGGCACCTCTCTCTTGCGTGCCTGATACAGAAGAGGCAGCACTCTTACTGCGCACGATTCGACCTCGCATGGAAGTGGTTGAAGATGATATTGGTGCTTTGCTCGACTCAACATTAGAAGTCACTAATCTTATAAAGACATGCGATCAGAATTGCACCTGTGGATATATTGATGATCTTTTACGAGAACACCTAGTCAATCTCTCAAAAGCTGAGAGAAAGATTATGAATGAGAAGAAATCGGAAAAAGAAATTAATCGCTGCCTAAGCTACGCCGCAAATACATTTTGTCAGGGGGAGCTCTATAAAGAATTAAATAAAGAAAAAGCTGACTTTAGTTTTGACGAAGAAGCGCCTTAATTTCCTGAGTCCGTTGCTGCCCATGTCTAACTCCGGCCTTTAGCAAATCCCCCATTTCAAGATCTCGCCATTTTTCTAATACAGCTATAGTCACTCCACCTTTCGAAGTAACAGCTTCAATGTGAGAAATAAGGGGTTTATCATCTTCATAAATGAGGTCACCAGATCCTTTGAGAACCTGGCGAATCAAAAGCTCTCTCTCATGGTGATCGAGAGAAGTAAAACTATCGGCAAGTTTGCGGGCAAATTCATAAAAAAGAGCAGGTGCAGATCCAGTTAAAATGGTGAGCTCTTCGAGCTCAGCCTCGGAAACAATTTTAGATACACCAAGTTTTGAGAAAATCAGATTAAAACTTTCAAGTTCATTTACTGCTGATGTTGAGGCCAAAAGACTCACACCTTGATTAATTTTTACCGCAAGGTTTGGCATTATCCGAATAAGTTTTTTGACTCCAAGAATGTCTCTTTGATCTGCTTCAGTGACTGCAGCCAACAGACTCACATATAATGAATCTTTAAAGAGACCATTCAGAGTGAGCTTTAGCTCTTTGAGCTGCTGAGGCTTGCAACCAACTAAAACCCATTCTGGATTTTTTGCAGAGGCCAAATCGGACAGTGCACGAGCTCCCACCTTTGTGGCCAGTGCGAGGGCCGACTTTCCACTTGGTGAATAGATCTGCCATCCTGAGAGACTTTGAGTTTTTTTAATTCCTACAAGAATGGACTCAACCATTTTTCCTGCGCCTAAGACAAGAACACTCATGTTGATATTTCCAAAGGAGCACCATGCCTCATGGTATTAATCGCCATTGAGCGGGTCCAGACAAACTGATCCAAGACATTCTTAGAATCAGTCATCGATACTCCGTCTACATCAGAAAGAATAAGACGCATACTTTCTGTTAAAGAATCACCTTCTAAAATTTTTTGATAAAGAACATTGTGATGCTGAACAAATCCACCTGCATAGACGAAACTATAATGAGAAGTATCGTAGAGCTTCTTTAAACCTTCGGCCGATACCATCGAGATATCAAGATTCATTTTAGAGAAGCCACATTTCCAGGCAATATCCACGATCCCTTTCCAAGTATTAAAGGCTTCATGAGTCGTACAGGCCACCGAAAGACCACAGCCCAAAGATAAGGCACCCATGAAATACTGAATCGCCTTTAGGCTTGGACGGTCTGATACATTAACAAAAAGTCCTGAATCTTTGATGATGGATTTATCATTGTAACTTAGCTGACCTGGAATCACAAAATTGAGATGTTGACCTTTAAGATATTCTTCTAAATTTATTTTCACCCATTGAGTAAAATTTAAAAGCTGCCCTTTATCTTTCTCATTCACAGTACCTGATATCAATTCATAGCGAGAAAGCAGCTCTGAAGCAAAAGCTTCAAAACGCTTAATTCTGCCAGAGATAGAAATGAGTGAAGGCTTTGGTTTTTCCATGAGGTAGCCACTGTCTGCGGCCCATGCCAGATTTTGAGTTTGAACTTCCACTGCTGAAACCGGAAAATGAAATTGAGCGAGATAATCAACTCCCCCGGCTTTGGGACCTGTACCTGAAAGCTTAAAGCCACCAAAAGGTTCAATCCCAACTCTTGCACCAGTATTAGGACGATTTACATAGAGATTTCCCGCTCTCAAAAAGCGCAATAAGAAATCAATATCATCTTGAGACTGAGAATAGATCCCACCGGTCAATGCATACTCAGTTCCGTTAAAGAGCTCAACAGCTTCCATAAGGTTTTCATAGGCCACAATATGAATCACTGGACCAAAAACTTCTCTCTGGGCCCAGGAATCTTTTTTACTAGCTTGATGAGCAGGTATTTCAAATACCGCTGGACCGACACAATATCCTGGAAGCTTTTCAAAAGAGCGATCAATCAGAATTTTTCCGTGAACACGGATGGCTTCATCTTTGGCCTCTTCGACACATTTGCGAACTCTTTGTTGATCATGAGAACTAATGAGTGGATTGACTGATGTAGCAGGATCGAAAGACTCACCTACTTTTAAATCCCGAATGGCCTGTACCAGCCGGGTGGTAAGTGCCTCTTTAACTTCTTGATGCACAATCACGCGGGAAGCCGCTGAACATTTTTGTCCTGCATGCCCAAAAGCCGCGTATAAAATTCCAGAGATGGTTTCATCAAGCTCACAGTTATTGGTAACAATAATGGCGTTTTTTCCACCCATCTCAGTAATAACTTTTTTCTGCATTTTAAGATCACGGCTTGGATGCTGAACAATTTGATCAGCAGCATGGCGGTAGATCCACTGGCCAACGGCCTTAGAGCCCGTGAAAACTATTCCAGCTGTTTTTGGATGAGTGACTAAAGGTGCGGCCACAACTTCACCATCACCTTGAATCAAGTGAAGAACATCTGTAGGAACCCCTGCTTCGATGAGAAGCGAAAACAATTCTGCGCCAATAAGAGGTGTTTGCTCAGCTGGTTTTAAAATGACTCCATTTCCTGCAACCAGTGGTGCGACAGTCATTCCGCAGGGAATGGCCAAAGGAAAATTCCAAGGAGCAATGACTGTGAAAACTCCACGATGAGTGTATTTCTCACTGGAGAGTTGCAAACCAATCTCTTGGCGGGCATAAAAGTTGATAAAATCAATGGCCTCATCCACATCGGCCAAGGCCTCAGTCATGGTTTTCCCAGCTTCATAAATCATGACACTGGAAAGATGACTGCGTCTTAAGAGCATGAGGTCAGCTGCTTTGAGCATAACCGACACGCGGTAAAGAGCGTGAGAAGATTTACTCCACCAAGAGGTTTCAAGGGCCTTATGGGCAATTTCAAGAGTTGAGAGAGCATCCCCTACTTGATTTTCTTTATGTGTGCCTAAAATGAGAGAAGGTTTAGATGAGCAATAAACTTTAACATCGGGAGACTGACTCCAAATGGATTGCTTAGACTCAACATTTTCTTCGTATTTTTTAATCTCATTTGCGAGTGCTTTTCTTTCATCTTCTAAGTGCAAGCGCAGGGGTCTTACGGGTGTAAAATCACTTTTGAGTTGAGTGATAAAAGAGTCTAACTGCATGCTACCGGTTTTCTTCTTATTCATCCATACATCAACTGGAGAAATCAGTCCGCTGGCCTTTTGGTGTGATCGCATAATAGAGAGAACACCAACCTGAGAAGAGTTCTCCATAATACGACGAACTAGGTAGGCCATTCCCACCAAGAGATTTCCAATGGGCATGTAGTTTCTGGTAGGCCATCCCATCTTAGCTAGGCCATGAGACAGAGCTTCATAGGTCATGTGCAAGCACTGATGCTCAATCACAGGTGCTTTAGGAAATCTTAGAGTCCTTACACTTTCTACAAATGCGTGATCTTGAAGATTATGAGACCCCACGGCCAGATGAATAGTCTCGTGATTTTTGAGGGCCAAGTAGGCCAATTGTCTAAAGTGCAGATCTGATTCTTCTTTATTCAAAAATTGTGGCGGAGTGAATTGATGGGCCTCGCCTTCAATTGTTTCCGCATCCCAGTAGGCCCCTTTTACCAAACGAATAGGCATGCGAAGCCCACGTTTTTCGGCAAGAGCTGACACATCCATTAAATGTTTAGCACCATCACGCAAATAGGCCTGAATCACAATTCCTGTTTGAGCAAAGCCTTTGAGCTCAGGGGAATCTAAGAGTACTTTGGCATAGATATCAAGCACTAGATCCCGGTAGTGATAATGTTCGGCATCGATATTAATAAATACTTCTTCCCGAACTGCTTCTTGCAAAATGCGCTTAAGTCTTGGGGCGACCTTTGCATAGGTTGCTTCAAATGCTTGTGGCCTAAAGTCATGAGAGAGGGCCGAAACTTTAATAGAGACGTGAGCATTCAGAATTCCTGCAGAGTTTTTTTCTCCACGCGGAATATGCTCTTTGAGACCATGAATAAGTTGGAGAACTTTTTCAAAATACTCGTCCGCTTCCTTGGCCGAGACAACCAGCTCCCCTAACTGATCCAGAGTCGCTTCACGGTGAGTGGCGCGCAGATCCTTGAGTGTTTTATGAGAAGTCGAAATACTCTCACCCGCGATAAATCGGCGGGCCATCATTCTCACCATATGCCGAACAATTGACGCCAAAAGATGAGGAGGAAAGATACTCGCAAGATAGAGCCCGATGCTAAACAGAGCGTTTAAATACATTGGAAGGGGACGAGATCCATGTTTTTTCTGAACAGATAGTGCCCGAGAATCATTATTTAAACGACGCAAGCTTTCAAGCAAATTGCGTTTAACCTCTTTACCGGATTTGTCATGGTCTAAAGAAGGCAGAACGGCCAAAAATTTTAATAAGTGAACACGAATAAGATCGTACTGAGCGGTAAGACCCAAACCATAATCAGAAAACTTTTCAAAAGAATTTGAACGATATTCTGCAGTTTTTGAAACAAGTTCTTTTAAAATTCCTTTGGCGTGAACATCTACATCTTTCCAAAGCTCTTTATTCCATAACTGTGGAAGTTGATTTAAGGTTGTGACCCATTCAATTTCTGAAGGGAACGTGGTTGTTGAGAGAGTGCTGATTTTCTCAACATGATCTTTGAGTTTAAAAAAAAGCTTTTCGCTATCTTCATCACTTAAAACTGGACTGACTTCATGAAGCTTGATCAGGGCAAGCTCACGACTTAGTCTTCGGGAGCCGATATAGATAGCATTCTCTTCAGGTCGCAGGGCACAGAGAAAAGGAAACTCATTGATCACTACTTCGCGGCGAAAACCATAGGTTTGATTAGTCACTGAAAAATCAATAAGCTCTTGAAAAAGAGGATTAAGCTTTCCGGCAGGAAAAATGAGAGCTTCAAACTCTTCATAGTAGCTGACTTGCCAATCTTCGCTGATTACACGTCTTTTGACGACGGGAATACCTTTGTCACTCACTGGGGGCCTCCAAAATTTTTGAACACCATATTTTACCTTTTATTTGCAATCCCGCCTAGTATTTGCGTAAGCAAAAATTGACGCCTGATCCTCGGTAATTCTAAAATATCTCCATGGCCCAACACTTATTATTCATGGTGCTTTTTCTCACTTCAGCTTCCTGGGCAGCTAGCTATTCATTATCTGACCTAGAAGTTCTGGTGAATGAGAAGAGTTACGAGGAATTCTTTAAACATGCTCTGGATGTTCGACCCACCGAGAGACAAGTATCTTGGAAGGCAATGGTTTCAAAGATGGGTGAAACTTTTGCTCAAAGTGTTCTAAATCGAAGTGAAATTAGGCCATCAGACTTTAAGCAAACTGAAGCCCTCTATCAGTGGCCCTCTCTTGCGGCCGATGATGTCTTTAAGTTAAAGCGTCAGGAAATAGGTTTGCGCTATTTAAAAAAGTGCTTAAAATCTAATACACCTTGCTGGAATGAGCTCAAAGAATTTTGGGAAAGAGACTCTAAGGATGCGGACTTGGCCTATAAACTCTCTGAGCTAGTTTCGCAAATTCCAGACGCCCCTCTTTCTACATGGACCTTTCTAGAGGTGGCCTTTAAAAGTCCTCTGAGTGAATTCTACTGCCAAAAAGACTTCGCCATGAATTCTTTATGGGGAAAACTTGAAATTGATTATATCCGGTTAGGTTCCCAGGGAGATTTGCTCAAAAAAATTGATCAAACTGTTCACCCAGATTGTCTACCGGCCTTAAACAAAGAGGCCGTGCGCAGACTATATCGACCAGAAAAAGGACAAGATCGAGAATTGGGTTTTCAAATTCTTCGTGCCCAGATGAAAGAGAACCAAAATCTATCTGATTTTTTCTATACTATTTATCTTTTAGAGCGGCCCTCCAAGGGGGAACTCTTTAATATTGCCTGGAGTAAACTCAAAGAACTGGGGTCATCGTCAGAAAGACGAGATGCTGTACTGTCCCAGATTAAAACTAAGCTTGATCCCCTGCCGGATGAGATCTTCTCTTCCATCGATATACCCAAAAAAAGGGTAGTCCTTAATCACTTTAAGGCAAATTTCCCTGAGTATCTTGATTACTACTCAAATCAGTGCGTGAAGTTTTATGGAGGACAAAATACCTTTCCTCATGGCAACCCTACAGTTCATTGTCAGGACTTGATGAGTTCAGACCTTGCCCCAGAGATACTCACTAAAGACAAGATCCAGCGATATCAAGAAGTTAGAAAAATCTAGACCTCTTGATTTCCTACCCAGCTGGGTTGCCTGACTCCAAATAATTAACTATATTTCGACCACTTCAACGTCCAAACCGGAGTTATTATGAAAAATTTCATGGCAGCAGCTCTACTTTTATTATCTTTTAGTTCATTTGCTGACGTACTTTGTACGGCCACTGTTACTGAAGCAGGAAGAGTAACTGAGACACAAGATTTATTTATTATGGAAAATTCTGGAAAGACAATGGAATTGGCCTTGGCCACAGTTCAAATCAGTGTGATCCGTTATGAAAATCAAATCCAATCTATGGCCGGAACAGTGACCAATTCTACTGGGGTTAAGAGCTTCAGAACAAGTGACTTAAAGGTTGTTGGTTCACGCGCTCATTTTGAATTTGCCCTGGGCCGTGACGCAAGTCTTGCTCTCGTTTGCAAAGTGACTCTTTAAATTCAATCAAAAAAAAGGGCCGGTTTAAAACCGGCCCCATTCAATAAATTCTAATTTCTTAGAGACTATTTAAGGTGATTAGAAACAAGTTTTGTCATTTCGAACATAGTCACTTGTTTTTTGCCGCCGAAAACAGCTTTTAACTTATCATCACCATTGATTGCGCGACGATTTTTAGCATCTTGAAGGTTGTTCTTCTTGATGTAGGCCCATACTTTCTTCATCACTTCAGTGCGAGGAATCGGAGATGCACCAACGATTTCAGCAAGTTCTTTAGAAGGATTAAGAGGCTTCATGAAAGCAGCATTTGGAGTGCGAGCTGTTTTCTTCTTAGGAGCAGCAACTTTTTTAGTTGTTGTCTTTGCAGCAGCAGTTTTTACTGTAGCTGTTTTAGCAGTTGCTTTTTTAGCTGTAGCTTTAGGAGCAGCTTTAGCCGTAGCTTTCTTAGCAGTTGCTTTTTTAGGAGCAGCTTTCTTAGTAGCTTTAGCTGTAGCTTTCTTAGCAGTTGCTTTTTTAGGAGCAGCTTTCTTTGTCTTCTTGGCCATGGAGTCCTCCGATCTAATATGGGAATTAAATTCCCTTTGGTTATTACAAGGTAACTACAAAACTTTTACCCATTCGATAATGTTACTAGCGATGCCGAAAGCGTTACCGGTTCTTTTATATCCATGACTCTCATTAAGAGCAATCATGCGAAAATTATCCATGGGACAATAATTGATCACACGGTGGATATTTAATCTCTTCGCTTCGTCTTCGTAAAAATTCTTAATCTTGTGGGAAAAGCCATTACCTTGGAACGCCATTTTGATGGGAGTGTTTTTCGTGAATAGTGTGTCCGCATCTTTTTTCATAAGAACAGCGGCGACAATCTCCTCGTCAGACATAACAGAATAGAGTTTCCATCCTGTTTTTACTTCTTTCTTAATGTTGTCTAGGTTCCAAGAAAAGTCTTGGGTATCAGTAAAGGCCTGGATGTCAAACTTAGAAAGGTTGACGACCTCTTCTTCTTTCTTAGCTTCTTTAAATACAAGTTCTTTATTTTCTTCCATCTATCTCTCAAATTATATACGTGTGTATTACTCAGCCTATTGTAGCGATAAAAAATTCACTAAATCAAACACATTTTTTTCTAGACCTCAGGAATGAAGTTTAAATTTTCTTCTTGGAAGGCTTCTACGCCTAATACATGAAGTTCTTCGAACAAACTTTTCTCTTCAGATGATTCATAAGGGGCCTGAATATAGACTGTTAAATCTTCTACATCCATCAACTCAGGACGGGCATAATTTCCATAGAGTGTAAGGATTTCTGGAGAGTTTAAAAAAGCCTTAAGCTCTTTGATTTTATCCACTAATTTATATGTTTTAAAGGGACCCTTCTCAGAGGAGAAACGATACACATGACCTTCCACATAAGCAGGCCAGCTACGTAGCCATAAAAAGAAGCTCTTGAACTGTTTCTCAATATTTTCTGACATTCCAGCGAGGGCCAGTTCAGAGTTTCTATCTCTTAAAAAAGCTTCACACTCCCGTGCTGAAAGAGTCTCTAAAAGAGTCGCATTTTTTCCCACCAAAAGATGGGCCATCGATTCTAAAATAATTTTTTCAAAATCTTCCAACTCTCCAAAAAACGACAAATTTTTGACGTTTTTTTGATCCCACTCTAAGAGTACTTGAACTTTAAATTGCTCGCTTGGGTACTTTCGCATCCCTGAAACTGGAGTGGTCAAAACAAATTTAAGATTTTCTAAAAGTTTTTTTGCCCGTACAGATTTTATCTCAACCATCACAACTCCCTAGGAATTAGACTCAATCACAGCTAACATAATCCAGATGAATCTACCGCTGCCTTATAAACACCAACATCTCTGGACAATTGTGGGCCCATTAGGTCCCCGTGTTCCAACACATCTTTTATCCCATTCAATTCTAGGTGTCGATGGGGGAGCAAATTTTGTAGACCGCATGGATATTTGGGTCGGGGACGCAGATTCTTTTGATGGTAAAGTTATTTCAACACATGAATTTAAGCACCCTGTTTCAAAGGACAGTTCTGATTTGAGTCTGGCCCTCTCACTTTTTAAAAACCAGCTGCTCTATGAACTGCATTTCTGGGGATTCTTAGGTGGACGTTTGGATCATGAATTATTTAATATGGGGGAAATTCTCAAATACCTTGGTCATTTTCCTGAATCATTGGCCATCATGTATAGACCAGACGGAAAAGTAGGAATGCATCTCTTGGGTTCTGGTGAATGGCGTTTTAGTTATCAAGGAACCTTCTCCATTGGTTGCGTGGAAAACTCTCGAGTATCTCTAAAAGGGGAGTGCCGCTACCCTATCTATAAAGAAACCAAACTCGCTCCCCTTTCAAGCTATGGACTCTCCAATGAAGCATATGGCGAGGTTGTTATTCATAATAATGGTCCCCTTTTTGTTTATTTTCCGGAGGGGAAGTGAGAAGTGGTTTTCTGGACGCAATTCGTGGTATGGCCGTTTTATGGATGATCATTTTCCATACGGCCTATGACCTTAAGAATTTTCACCTGGTAGCTTGGGATTTTTCTAACGGATTTTGGTTTGCATTCCCCAGAGTCATAGCTTTCACTTTTCTTTTTTGTGTGGGTATTTCTCTTAACTATACACATAAGGGAAGTATCCAATGGAAGAAGCTCACGCGGCGCTGTCTTAAAATTGGGGCCTGCGCGGCCATCATCAGCTTAGTTACCTATTACGCCTTTCCGACTCAATGGATTTACTTTGGTACACTTCACTGCATCTGTGTTGGATCTTTTTTAGGTGCACTCTTTGTGAATCACCGAAAAATGGCGGGAATAATTTTAATGGTCATTTTGGTAAGTCAATATGGACTAGGTTTTGATATCAAATGGGTTTCATCCATTTTGCAGAAGCATTCTATGGATTTTATCCCAATTTATCCTTGGTTTTGGGCCATCCTTTCAGGAATACTTATTGGACCCTACTTGTCAAAAGTCAATCAACTCCAAGCATTTCAAGCTCCCAAAGTTTTAGAAGTTTTAGGTAAAAATTCACTTCGAATATATCTCTTTCATCAGCCTTTGATTTTTGGCGCTCTGTGGTTAATCACCAG